>QZKK01000109.1 GCA_003599475.1 Desulfobacteraceae bacterium | reverse complement strand
ACGGAGCCGATCAAAAGAATCAGCGGGCAACCCCCTCTTAAGCTGCGATATCATCTGATCGGTTGTTTCGGTTTTAATGTTGAGCGAATGGATTTGCATTCATGGCCCCCAAAATGAGTATTGGCATTTGCCAACAGGATATAGTTCATTTGCCGGTTTGTATAGGGGGTTTTTTGCCTGCTTTATAATCAGGCCAACACCAATGTCTCCAAAACGATCAACGAATACGATGAGATGGGGCGGGTATTGAGTGTCACCAAGGAGTTAGCCACGCAGTCAAAAGGGCAGTTGTCGGTGCCGCGCGGCCAAGTGGTGAAAATCGGGATCAAAAAGGAGTCTGGCGAAATCGTCAAACAGGCTTGGCAAAAGGAACCGACATATACCCTGTGGGGAGCGATCAACGCATATACCAGGGCCTCTCAGGATCAGGGAATTTCAGCCGAGACGGCCTACCGGTTATAGCAGATCGGCGGACTGGTTTTGAACCTTTCTTAAACCTAAACACAAAGGGCATCCCGGAAACGGGATGCCCTTTTCTCTTTATCAATATTCTGATATGAAGCCAAAGCCATATGAACCGCATTGGGCTTTATCTTTTTGTGGGACTGTTCTGGTTCAACATTCATCAATCCGCCTGCCGTTGAAGGATGAATCAATGAACATCGAAGCGCTCCAAAACAAAATCAAAAAGTCAGAATCGGAGACCAGCCGCCTCAAGAATGTCGAGCGTAAACTTTCAGATTGCGAACAGAAGTTAAAAGCGCTTATGGCCGGACCGGATTGCATAACCATTACCCGGCTAAAAGACGGAAAAATCATCGAGGCCAATGATCATTTTTTTAAAACCACAGGGCATAATCGGGATGACGTGATCGGCAGAACAGCGAAAGAGATAAACGGCTGGGCAAATCCAGATGACAGGCAGCTTTTCATCAGGATACTTGATGAAAAAGAGGAGGTTTCAAACTTCGAGACCTCTTTTTGCCATAAGGACGGAGGTATCGTTCCGTATTCGATGTCAGCCCGGCTGATAGAGTTAAACGGTGAGAAATGCATCATTTCTATTACCCGGGATATCACTGATCGAAAGAAAGCCGAAGAGGATTTGCAAAGATCCCAGTCCTTTCTATATAACATTATCAACGCTTTTGACGATCCGGTGTTTGTCAAAGACGAAGACCATCGCTGGGTTATCTTAAACGACAAATCCTGCCAATTGGCCGGCCGGTCAAGAGAAGAGCTCATCGGAAAAACCGATTATGACTTTGTTCCGAAAGAAGAAGCCGATGTTTTCTGGCAAAAGGATCAATTGGTTTTCGATACAGGTAAGACCAATATCAACGAAGAAAAAATTACTTTACACGGAAAAACCCATACCATATCGACGCAAAAAACCCTGTTCATCGATTCAGAGAGCGGCAAAAAGTATATCGTCGGAACGATAAGGGATATCACCGAGCAAAAACAGGCCGAAGAGGCTCTCAAGGAAAGCGAAGCCAAATTCCGGTCTCTTTTTGATCTGTCGCCCCAGGCGATCGCTCTTTCCGAGATTGACTCCGGCCGACTGGTCGATGTCAACGATAATTTCTGCCGACTGACCGGCTACACGAAAAGCGACATCCTTCAAAAAAGAACAACCGATATCTTTTACTCGAAGGCAAACAGGAAGAAATTTCTAAATGAACTTAAAAGATCAGGCGAAATCCGGGGATTGGCGATGGATTTTAAAATCAAAAGTGGGGAAATCGCCAATACACTCATGTTTTCCAAAATCATTCAGATCTTGGGACAATCACTTATTCTGACCATATTTTTCGATATCACCGAAAAGAAGCGACTTGAATCAAAGCTTCACCAAATTCAAAGACTCGAAGCCATCGGCACCTTGGCCGGCGGCATCGCCCATGATTTTAACAACATCCTTTTTCCGATTATCGGCTATGCCGAATTGATGATGGAGGAAGTTCAAGAAGAAAGTTTCATCCATCATGCATCGAGTGAAATCCTTGCCGCAGCCAGGAGAGCCCAGGAACTGGCCCAGCAAATCCTGACCTTCAGCCGGGAGTCGGTGCCCGAATTAAAGCCGATCAAGATCCAGCCGATCATTCAAGAAGCCCTGAAATTCATCAGGTCGACAATCCCGTCGACAATTGAAATCCGCCAGGAGATAAGGGAAAGTTGTCCTCTTTTGATAGCCAATCAGGTCCAGATCCATCAACTGATAATGAATCTTGTGACAAACGCCAGCCACGCCATGGAAGACCATGGCGGGGTATTGGAAGTCAGTTTGGAGGAAGTTGATTTGGGACCGACAAACCGTGATGATCCGGAGTTTCCACATGGAAACCATCTTTGTCTTACCGTATCTGATACCGGAACCGGCATGACCGAAGCGGTAAGAGAAAGGATCTTTGAGCCATACTTTACCACGAAAGAAAAAGGAAAGGGCACGGGCCTTGGACTTTCCGTGGTCCACGGGATAGTCAAGAGCCTAGGGGGCGATATCGGGGTTTCGACCAAGCCGGGCAAAGGCTCGACTTTTACAGTCTATCTTCCGGCAATCAACACTATCGGCAAAAGACCGAAAAACTCTGCCGCGAAACCGGTGCCCGGAGGAACGGAACAAATCCTTCTGGTCGATGACGAGGAACCGATTGTCAGGATGGAAGAAGAGATGCTCAAGCGGCTCGGCTACCGGCTTGTTCCGAGAACGAGCAGCATTGAAGCTTTAGAGGCGTTTCGAGCCCAACCGGATAAATTTGATCTGGTCATTACCGACATGACCATGCCCAATATGACGGGAGTCCGGCTGGCCAAAGAAATTTTAAAGATCCGATCCGACATCCCGATCATCCTCTGTACCGGATACAGCGAAAAGATTTCAAAAGAAAAACTGTCGGCAATTTCCTACGTCATGAAGCCGGTTTCGATGAGCCAAATTGCCCGAACGATTCGAGAGGCTTTGGATAAGGGCCTTGCGGGTGCAAAAAGGAAAAAGCATGTTTGAAGACATCCTTCGACAGATAGACCGCTATTTCGCCTTGGAAGGTGGGGACATTGCACACCATTGACACCCCCGTTTTCAGCCACATCAGCACAGTTTGGTGTACTCGAAATCTTCCGGAATCCCCAAATCGGCGTAGACCCTTTTCCGATTCTCCTCGATGCGCGCATCCTGCAGGTCGAAAAGATTGCGGCCCCGGCAGTCCATGTCGATCAGAAACGGCCCCAGTCCGTTGAGCTCAATCTGCCAAGCGGCCTCGATGCTCCCCAGTTCATCGAGCAGATAAACACCTTTCACCTCGAACTGTTTGATGAACAGGCTTGGGGTCACACCGATCGGGGTCGCGTGGATGCAGTGGTGCTTTCTCATGGCCAGGGAGGTGGCCTTTCCCATGGTCGTTTTTCCGACGATCGCCTTGATCCCCCACTGCTCGATCGATTTTGCTCCCCACTTTTCGAAGCGGATGCTCGATGTCGGCTGGAAGGAAACGGCTTTCCATTTCCCCTCTTCCCGGATCATGATGGGGCCGACATGGATCAAAAGGTTTTTATCGGATGTGGAAAAAGGGAGGCGGTTCCCCTCGTCGAAGATGTATTTTTGAAGGCGTGAGCGGCAGGTCCAGGCGCTGCCTGAAAAATGGACGATATCCCCCACCTCGAGCCGGGTGATCTCCACATCCTGTAAAGGAACCCTCAAATGATACTCGGCCATCGTCTTATCTCCCTCCGAACCAGTTGGGTTCATTCAACGCCTCTGCCCTTCCATCCGAATGAAGCTTTACTGTCGCCCGTCTTGCGATCCAGCAGTTGGCGCTCATAGCCACCGCAATGCCGGCGATGTGCGTAAACGAGTACTCGATGTTGACGCCGAATACGGAAGTTTTTCCGCCCGCTCCCATGGGGCCGATGTCCAGGGAATTGATCGCAGAAGTAAGCGCTGCTTCGATCTGTGCGATTTCGGAATCCGGATGACGGCTGCCGATGACCCGAAGCGTCGCCGCCTCCTTGGCCAGACGGGTTGCGATATCGGCTGTTCCGCCGACGCCGACCCCCAGAACCGAAGGGGGGCAGATCGCTCCGGCACGGGATGCGGCGATATACCAATCGATCACCGTTTTCTTGATGCCGACCAGCCCGTCGGCAAATGCCACTACCCGGTAACGGGTTCCTCCGAAACACTCGGAACCGCCCCCTTTGGCGACGTAGGTGATCTGAAGATCATCTCCCGGGACAAACTGGTAGGTAAAACCGGGCACGTTTGCACCGACGTTGGTACCCGGATCGTACCCGGTCAGGGGATGCTTCATCGTGGAGCGCAGGTAACCGGCTAGAGTCGCTTTGGCGATCATTTCACGGGAAGTCTCCTCCAGGGCCAGGATCCCGCCGTCGATTCGCGCTTCATTGCCGACTTTGCAAAAAAAGAGCGGCCATCCTGTATCTGGACAGAGCGGATGCCGGAGGGCCGCCGATTCCTCCAGGCTCTGCATGGTCGTGGCAAACGCCTGCTTCGATCTTTCTGAGGGCTCCCTCCGGCAGGCCTCCTGGAAGGCGGCCTTCACGTCGGGGGAGAGCTCGCACGCGCCCCTTCGGATGGCCTCGAAAATGGCACTCTGCACGCTTTCTCTGGTTATCATAAGGTCTACCTCGCAGTCGAAGCGCTTTTGTGGAGTTAAATGATGCAATCGGATTCGCCCGATGTGCAGTGTTGACATCCTCTTGGGAGCATGATCGCATCGATCTGATCGCTCAGAATGACGGCCACATCCTCTTCAGTTGCCCGGAGGAAAGGGAGTTGACCCGCTGCAATCCGATTTACAGGATGGAGGCAGTCAATGTAAATATCTTCGTTGGTCGGTTCGCCAGCTTTGATGGTCTTTCCGGATCTCCTCGCGGGTGTAAATGAACCTTGTTGGACAGATCGGGCTTCAGTTCCGCGGAAGGTTCGTCGAATTGTGATGCCTTTGCGGCTTTGCGTGAGACTTCATTCTTTTTACCGATTCACCCAATTCTCAATCTTCAGCCCGGGAACCTGTGCAAATTCTTTCTCGTTATCGGTAACGAGAATCGTGTTCAGAAACATGCCGTGGACTGCAATCAGAAGATCCATCGCCCCGATCGGGGTTCCATTTCTCTTTAACTCCGTCCGGATTTCTCCATAGAGCCGGGCTGCCTCCTTGGGCCAGTGCAGTACATCGACATGGTGGAAAAAATCCTCCAGTGCCTCCTGGTTTTCTTTTTTCTTCCGGGAATTGGCTACTCCATACCACAGCTCCGCAGCTACCATGCTTGAAACGGCGACCTCCCCCACCGCTATTGAAGAGAGCTTCTTCTGGATGGATGCAGGTCGATGCTTTATGAGATTGATACAGGTGTTGGTATCAAGCATATAGCCGATCATATCCCCCCTCTTTCCTCCGGGAGGCGGTCTTCGATCCTGTCCGGAAAGTCATCGGTAAACCGCCTGCCGTGTTTGAAATAGCTCTCCCAGCTCTTCGATCTGGGGCGCAGGACGATTTCATCGCCTCGCCTGAATATTTCAACTTCCTTTGCGTCCACCTGAAACTCCTTGGGCAGCCGGACTGCTTGAGAGTTTCCGGATCGAAAGACTCTTGCGATCGACATTTTCCTCACCTCCGATCCCGATTGTATACACGTTGAGTATATACATACGGGGAATCCGTGTCAACCGATTCATTAATGCGCCGTCTTTTGGCAGCCTCTGCGGTAGGGTCAACTGAAAGTACCGATGCCTCGGGGCAGGTGTTCCGGAATCGATCCTATCGAGAATCGAGCCTGGCATTCACGGCAGCCGGCGGATGCGTCCGTCTTCCGCCGGGGAAATTTCCTTTTTTTTGCGGATGGTTTCAACCATCAACTCGCGCAGGGGCACGCCGGTTTTTAAGCCCGGCTTTCCTTTGAGCATTCCGTAACCGTCGCCGCCGGCATGGAGAAAATCGGTGACGGCCACCCGGTATGCCGCATCCGGATCGAGCAACTGTCGCTCCCGGTCCAGGGTCACCTGCTTCACCGACTTTCCCCGGATATCGAAACGGATCCCCGACACCTGCAGAAACCCGCCGTCATCGTCTCCGGGACCGCCGCTGACCGATCGCTCCAGCATCGCCGCCACTTCCTGTCCCGTCAGATCGACCAGAACGATCTCGTTATCAAACGGAAACGCCCGGAACAGGTCCTCCAAAGAGATTTCGCCCGCATCCAGGCTTGCACGGATCGCGCCGCTGTTGAGGAGAGCGATGTCGGCTTGGCTTGCCAGGCGGATTGCGTCGGCGACAAAATCCCCGAAATTGGTCTCCCCGCTGCGGATCTGTTTTCGTTCGGCCTGCAGCGGCACACGGGTGAGGCCGATAACCGCTTTAAAAGCATCCGTCAATTGGGCCCGGTGCTTGAAAACAATTGCGGCAATCTCTTGATCGGCCGGCATCTCCTCATGAATCGGGATGTACTCGGCGGATTTCACTCGTGCGGCACCGGTCGTGGAATCGACCTCAAGATCGATACGCCCCAGGTAGCGTCCTTTCTCGGATGCCTGGAATATCAAAACGGTTCCCTCCACAAGCGGCGGCGATAAAAGCAGATGCTCATGGCCTCCGATGATCGCTGCGACACCGGGAAGAGCCCGCGCGACCGCCCGATCCGTTTCGATCCGGCTGTGGGACAGGACAAGCACCGGGCCTTTCCCGTCGAGAGCGGCATGGGCCGTTTCTGCCGTCGAGACCGGATCTTCCACCCGCACATCTGCAATATTGTCCGGATGGGTTTCATAGATCAGACGCGGTGTTGTGATACCGATGATATGGAGAAAAATACCTTCGGATATTGGAAAGGAGATGCTCGGGCGCCCGATGAGCGCACCGCTTTTCTTCCACCAGAGGTTTGCGCTCAAAAACGGAAACCGGGCCGAGTCCATGAGTGCCTTGAGATTGTCTGCACCGAAATCGAACTCATGGTTCCCCAGGGTGAGGGCATCCACCCCCATGGCATTGTAAACGTCGATGTCTGCCGCACCCTTGAAGACGGTCGACATCGGAGTTCCCTGGAGGATGTCTCCGGCGATCAGCACGAACGTCCGGATGCCGTTTTCCCGGTTCTGCTTCTCGATGTCCCGGATCCGGGCGGCGATTCTTGCCATGCCTCCCACTTCGGTCTTTGCTTCCTTTGCGGTGACCTGAAACGGCTCCAGGTATCCGTGCACGTCGTTTAGGAACAGCACCGTCACCGGAATGGATTCCTTGGCAGCCGCATGCGCGGAAGCCGTGCAGGCAAACAAAAAGGCGGTTGCGAAAAGGAGAACGGTACGAAACCGGCTCGACTTCATAATGCCTCCCATTTTTGAATTGCATCGGTAGAGGCTCAAACTACCACTTTTTCCTTCAATGATAAACCGGATATCCCAAAGCGTTTGCCGCTTCCGGTAGACGGGCATGGCATGTTTTTTGTATCCTGCTCACGGGGGAAAAAGAAACCGCAACCATGGGCGAAAAGAGGTCAAGCCAGTGGAGCGGATGGGGAGGATTTGAGGCATCGATTTGCCGGTTTCGTCATGATTTTGACTGTAGCTGCCGAATCGGTATCCGGCTCCAAAGCCGGAAAGCCTTCGGGCGAAGACATCTGTTGGAGAATCGAATCGCAAGTCATTTCCCAGTCGTTTATAGACGATCAAAAGGGAAGGCTCATGAAAAAACGCATCACGCTTTTTCTGCCGGCTTTGTGCGGATTCCTCTTGCTTGGACAAGAGGCATCTTCGTCCCCGACGGAAAAGAGGCGCATCGTTGTTGCAAGCAGCTATCATCGCGAATACCTCTGGTCCCAGGATACGAACAAAGGCGTGATCGAAGCCCTCCTGGCCTTCGGGTATCTTGACAGCAGAAAACAGGGAGATGAATACACCCGGAACGACTATGTCGAGAGCTCGCGTGCGGTTATCAGAAAGCTTTGGATGGATACGAAGCGCAAAGACAGCCTGAAGCATATTGCCGAGGCTGTGAAGGCAATCACGGAGGAGATCGAGCTGTTTCAGCCCGACATCCTCCTGCTCGGAGACGATAATGCAGCCAACTACGTCGGCAACCAGTATATCGATACCTCGATTCCGGTTGTGTTCTGGGGCATCAACGGCCTGCCTCTCAAATACGGCCTGCTCGATTCCATTCAAAAGCCGGGGCACAATGTCACGGGCATATATCAGGCCGGCTACATGAGGGAATGTCTCATCCATCTCAAGAGACTCCTTCCCTCCGTTATGACGTTTGCCGTACTTTCAGACGATTCGGAGACCGGAAGGGCCAAGGCAAAGGAGCTCAAGGCCCTCGCCGCAGGCGGCAAGCTGCCCCTTGCGCTCGTCGAGATCGTAAGAACAAACTCCCTTCTCGAATGGCGGGCGAAAGCGCTCGAACTCGAGAGCAAAGCCGATGCATTTTTTATATCGAACCACAATACGCTTAAAGACGCACAGGATAGAACAATCGACCAGCTTGAAGTGGGGGCATGGTATCTTCGTAAGATCAAAAAACCCGAAGTGAGCCATGAAAGGCAATTCGTCGAGGAGGGGCTCTTGGCCGCCGTGGATGATTCCGGCTTCAAACAGGGGTATGAAGCGGTCCGGATGGCCCATGACATCCTTGAGAAAGGAATGAATCCGGCGGAGATGCCTTCCTATGCGCCGGAACGGGGGGCGTTCATCGTAAACAGGGAAAGGGCCGGCATGCTTGGACTGGAAGATGCGATCAAAGGAAGTTCAGTCATCGAGGAGTTCATCGATAAAGCCCAGGCACTCCATGTCGGGATGCAGGGAGGAAATCTAAAATAACTTGAACCCTGAACCATTGAGATGAACCTGTCATTCTTTCAGAAGACCCTGCTTGTCCTTGCGGGCATCAGTCTACTGGGTGCTCTTTTGTCAGGAGCCGCGAACTATCGATCGGCGGTGACCGCCGCGAAAGCGCAGGTCATAGACCGGATCAAGGGGGATCTGAGGGCCTCGACGGAGTATTTCGATCAGGTTTACACGACCCGTATCCGCTCCGATCTCGCCTCCCTCGAGGCGATGAGCAGCCTCAGGCAATTCATCGCATTGCCCAAAGAGTCGCGGCACCTGCCCCAAGCCGATACGGAGCAGGAGCTAGTGAGGCTTCTGGATGCAAACAGACGGTATCATTCCATACGGTTCATCGATGATGAAGGCATACAGCGGATCGGAGCGCGCAAAGGGAAAAGGATCAAGGGATCTGTTTCGATCGATCAGCGGGCAAAAGGTGACGATCACTATCTTCGGATTGCCGAGATGTTCGGGAAGCTGAAAAACGAGCCGCCCCAGACCATTCTCTTCAGCCCCCCTTTCAAGGACAGTCGGAAGGAAGCGGTGTTTCTCGCCGGCATCGGAAAGATGGACCCGGATATCGGCGGGTTCGGAGGCGCTGTCATCATCAGTTGCAGCCTCTCGGATTATCTTGAACAAGTCTCCGCTTTCAAGATGTTCGGGAAGGTGATCACATGGATCTTTGACCAGAAGGGAAATATCCTCTACCATCCATTGGATACGGATCGCTCTCCCAATCCGCTGCCTTATGTAAACGGCGGCAAGGAACCGCCGGAAGATCACATTATCCTTTCCAGAAGCGTAAAACTTGGTCCGCAGCCTGAAGATTTTCTGGTCCTTGCCTGCAGCGTGCCGCCGGACATGGTTGCCTCGGCATCAGGCCCCATCATCTATTCGACGGCCGCAGTCATTCTCCTCACGGCAGGCTTTTCGGTGCTTGTCTCCTTCTTTGTGGCAAGACGGCTTGCCGCCCCTGTTTCGGCGCTTGCAAGAGCGAGCCGTGTGATCGCAGGCGGCGATTTCAGCGCGAGGGTTGAACCGGGCGGAGGAGGCGAGCTGGAGATGCTTGAGCATTCCTTCAATACGATGGCGGACAACCTGGAGAAGACCACCGTTTCGATGGCCCTTTTCCGGGAGCAAAAGGAGAGGGCCCAGATGTATTTCGACATCGCGGGCGCCATGCTCCTCGCCCTCGACCTGGAAGGAAATGTTGCCGCCATCAACAACAAGGGCTGCAGAGTGCTGGAATACGAATCAGGGGATATCATCGGCAGGCAATGGTTCGAATGCTTTCTTCCGGAGAAGATCGGAGGGAAGGCCAAAAGCGTATTCGATGACGTGATACAAGGAAAGTCGCACCTTGTCGAATACAACGAAAAGCCTGTTCTTACAAAGAGCGGGGAAGAAAGGATCATCGCGTGGCATAACTCTCTGATGCACGGCCCGGACCGTTCGATCAAAGGGGTCTTCAGCTCAGGAGAAGACATCACCGAACGGAGGAGGGCTGAAGAGGCGCTGCGCCGAAAAGAAGTCCAATTGCAGGTGATCCTCGAAGCCACCGCCGATGGGATCCTGGCCGTCGACAATAGAGGCAAGGTCATCAAAGCGAATCGAAGATTTGTCGAGCTCTGGAAAATGCCGCAATCCATCGTAGATGCCGGTGATGACCATGCGATGCTGAATCATTCCATGGGCCAGGTGATCGATCCGGAACCGTTCATCCAAAAGATCCGGTCATTGAACAACACCGCATCTTTAGACATGGATACACTCTTTTTCAAAGACGGCCGTGTGTTCGAGCGTTATTCCGCACCCCTTATGCAGGAAGGTGCGGTTATCGGCCGGGTGTGGTCCTTCCGTGACATCAAGGAGCGCAAGCAGGCCGAGGAGCAGCGGCTTGCGATGGAACGAAACCTCCAGCAGACACAGAAGCTCGAGAGCCTGGGTGTGCTTGCCGGAGGGATCGCGCACGATTTCAATAACCTCCTGATGGGCCTCCTCGGCCATGCCGACATGGCCCTGATCAAGCTCTCGCCCGTTTCGCCTGTTCGGGAAAACCTCCAGCAGATCAAGAATATTTCGCAGCGCGCCGCAGACCTCTGCCGCCAGATGCTCGCCTATGCCGGCAGGGGGCGATTTTTGGTGGAAAGCATAGACCTCAATGTACTCGTAGAGGAGATGGTGCATCTGCTGAAGACCTCCATCAGCAAAAAGGCCGCTTTGAAGCTGAACCTGCATCGGAAACTACCGGCAATCGATGCCGATGCCGGTCAGATCCGGCAGGTCGTCATGAACCTGATCATCAACGCATCCGAGGCCGTCGGGGAGAAGAGCGGCGTCATTACCGTTTCCACCGGAGTGGAAGAGTGCGAAACCGGCTCCATGACGCAGGACTGCCTGGAAAACGGCCTGCCATCCGGTTCATTTGTTTATCTTGAGATTGCCGATACGGGGTGCGGGATGGATAAGCAAACAGTGCAAAGGATTTTTGAGCCCTTCTTTACCACCAAGTTTACCGGCCGCGGGCTCGGCATATCCGCCGTTCTTGGCATCGTAAGAATGCACAAGGGAGCGATCAAGATTGCCAGTGAGCCCGGCGAGGGTACCCGATTCAAGGTTCTGTTTCCGGCCCTTCCAATACGGCCGGAGCCGGGGGGGATGAAAGAGGAGTCCGACAGGTTCGACTGGCGCGGCAGCGGCACGATTCTCCTCGTGGATGATGAGGCGATCATACGGCAAGTAAGCAGGCAGCTATTGGAATCCCTGGGGTTTTCGGTTTTGACGGCCTCCGACGGGCTGGAAGCGCTGGATATTTACCGTAAAAAGAACAGGGAGATTGCGCTGGTTCTTCTCGATATGACCATGCCGCAAATGGACGGCGCCGAGACATTTCGCGAGATGCAACGGCACAGCCCGGATGTGCCAGTGATCCTATCCAGCGGCTACACCGAACAGGATGTTTCCTCTCGGGTCTCCGGGAAAGACTTCGCCGGCTTTATCCAGAAGCCTTATACGTTGAAGAACTTAAGGGATGAACTCAGACGCATACTGAAAGACAATACCAAGGCCTGTCGATAGTCCAGCCCTGGGTTTGCATTCTGCAGGAGTCTGGCATCCTTGCCGCCTGTTCAGACGATGGCATCGGAAAGTTCGATGAAATCTTTTACGGTCACATCCGGGTGAAGCCGCGGGGAGATGTCCTCGTAGGGGTATCCGTAGCGGTCGACGAAGGCCCCCCGGAACCCGCACGCACGGGCGCCGACCACATCGAAGGAGTTGGAAGATACCATCATGCATTCCCCCACCTCCAGCCCGAGCCGGAAAGCCGCTCCCCGGTAAACGCCGGGATGCGGCTTGAATGCACCCACGGTCTCGACCGAGAGGATGGAATCGAAGTTCCATCGGATGCGGTTTTTGGCCAGGTGGTCCAGAAAGTGCGGCTCGCCGTTTGACAGCGCCACCAGCTTGTAGCGTGTCTTCAGCCGTTTGAGTCCATCGATTACCTCGGGAAAGGGGGAAAGCGCCTGCCAGGCTTTCATAAACTCCTTTATCTCCGCCGGGGAGGCATCGATGCCGTTGTACCGCAGGGTCCATACAAACCCGCGGCGGGCGGTCTCCAGATACCCGCTGTGTCCCAGCATCATCAGCGTATCCTGGTACTGCTCGATGCGCTGCCGGTACCGCCACCTTTCCCAGAAACTCTCTGCCGATACGTCCGATCCTTTCGATTTCAGGAACTCGGCAATAAAGGGGGTCAGGCTCCCGCCCAGATCCAGTACCGTCCCGAACAGATCGAAAGTAAGCGCTTTTACCTGGGAAAATTTGGACATTGTTATCCTCCTAAAGAGATTGGCAGATGAATCAAATCATGATGAACTCGCCCAAAACACTGGATTCTGGCTTTCGCCGGAATGACGATATAAGCGAATTCTCTATTCCAATTTGCATCATCTTTGCCCCATCGTGTCAAGGGCTTTCTAAGCCGCTGCATTCCATACATTGGTCATTGCCGCACATTCGATTTTCGCTTGACATAAACCGGGGAATGGAATCATCTAGAGTTTCAATCATCGTCGAAACAGCAAGGAGGTGTCTGATGGCCAGACGGCTGATCCGCGGGAAAATGGTAATCGATTGCACCGGGAGGCCCCCCATTCGAAACGGCGCCGTTCTCATCGAGGCGGATCGCATCGTTTCCGTCGGCAAAAGCGTCGATTTTTCGGTCAAGGGTGTGGAGATCGTGGATTGCGGCGATCAAACCCTCTTACCCGGCCTGATCGACTGCCATAACCACCTTTCCCTCGATACGAGGTTGAAGGAACATCTTCACCACATGGCAGACAGCGTTCCGGAACTTACCCTGAGGGCGGTGGAAACCTTACAAATCGATCTTTTCTCCGGTGTCACCACCTCCAGATGCTGCGGGGACAAGGAATTTATCGATATCGCATGCAGGCACGCCGTAGAAAGAGGAAAACTTCCCGGGCCTCGCCTGCTTGCGGCCACCCGGGGAATCCGCGCAAGCCACGGCCACGGCTATGTGGGATACCCCTTTAACGGACCCGAAGCGATCCGATCGGCCGTGCGGGAAAACCTCAAAGCAGGGGCCGACTTCATCAAGCTCTATCTTACCGGTACCCTGAAGGGGAAAAGCGGGCTGCCCTGCTATCTCTCGAAACCGGAGATCTCTCTTGCCGTCGAGGAAGCCCATCGGGCAGGGGTCAAGGTGGCCGCCCACTGCATCGGGGGGCCGGGGCTCGATTGGGCTTTAGACCTGGGCATCGATTCCATCGAGCATGCTTACTGCGTATCGGATGCCCAGATCGAACGATTGAATGGATCGGAGAGCCTGCTTGTCATGACACCGAGCCCTTTTTTTGCAGAGGATCGGATTGTGACCCTTCCGGCCGGTTTGGATGAAGGATTCCGGGGGGAAAAGGACCTGGTGGCGGATCGGCTGGCTGCGGTCATCGGAAGCGGTGTCCCGTTCGGCATCGGTACGGACGGCCGGCACGGCGGGCTGGCCCAGGAGATGCGGTATCTGAAGGAACTGGGGGCTTCCGCGGAGGCCGTCCTGATGGCCGGCACCCGGACGGGTGCGAAGGTCTGTGGACTCGAAGGGGAGGTTGGAACCCTGGAGACCGGAAAAATCGCCGATATGATCGGGCTGAAAGGGAATCCGCTTGAAGACGTCCGTGCATTCCAGGAGGTTGAAACCGTAATCTGCAGGGGCGAGCTGGTTCTGCAGAAAAACCGCTAGCTGTTCATGGAATCGTTTTTCGAGGTGTTATGAAGCAGTTTCATCTGCGGCATCACTCGATTGCGGCCTCCGGCCTTGGCCTGGTAGAGCATTGAGTCGGCTTCCTGGATCAAGGCGTCTTTATCCTGACCGGCCTTCAAGGATGCGACACCGAAGCTGGCGGTTACACGGATCCCCTCACCATTTGTGGCTTTGATTTCCAGATCCTGTACGACCTGTTTGATTCTTTCGGCCAGTTCCATGGCTCTCGGCCGTTTGGTATCCGGCAGCACCAGCACGAACTCCTCCCCTCCGTATCGTACCAGATAGTCCCCTTTCCTGATCTTTGCGACGACCGCTTCGGAGACCCGCTTCAGCACCGCATCTCCCATCAAATGTCCGAACCGGTCATTGATTCTTTTGAAGTGATCCAGATCCATCATGATGACCGATAGATCCCGCTGGTACCGGCTGGCATTGGCCATGTTGTGTTCGATCAGCCGTTCGAATTCCCGCCGATTGTAGCAGTTGGTCATCGGATCGAAGGCCGCCGCGTTCTGGAGGCTTTTGATGTTCATATGGTTGGCAAGCGATAAGCCGAGCGATTTGACGATGATGTTGATGATCTCGCTGTGGTAGAAGAGCATCTTTGTGTCGGGAAGAAGGTAGAGTTTCGCGAAATATTTCCCGTCCATCAGCACATAAGAGATCAGGTCGGTGCTTTGAAAGGTGACCGTCTTCGAACTTCGGGAGGGATCTTCCCGAAAATAATGCGTCGTGTAATCGTTTCGAACGGCGAAATCTTTTTCGATGATCTTTCGAAAGGGTTTCTGGTAGATGTTCGGATCGATCCAGACGTCGAGCTTTCCGGAGTCCTGAACGGCAAAAGCGAAAAGGCGGTAGTTTAAAATCGCCTTCAGGCATCGTGAAGCTTCAAGAAGGATGCCGTCAAGATCCTGCATCTCATTGATCAGAAGCATATAGCGGCTGAGTGTTCTGTAGTCCATCCTTTTTGAAATGCCGAAAAGGAGGCCTGAGCCCGTCAGGACGTTTCTGATGATTTTCTCTAAGAAAGTTTTCATGGTTTTTTCCTAAAACATGATTGCTCTGGCTTGGTATGTAAGCAATTATCATGCCAATAGAATATTATCCGAAAACGACCTGGATTGCGGTCATCTGCTATTTTTTCAGGTCTTCCGGCAGGAAAAAATTTCCCTCTTTCCGGCAACTTCCTCCTTCCGGTTGACAAAAGAGAAAAAAAGATTAGATTGGGAGTGTTGCTTTTTTGATAAAATTCGATTCGAGATCACGTTTCCAGCCTTGATGCTTTCCGGGTTGACCTTTTCCGAAACGCGACGCGTCCGCACTACTGGAGGAGTAAATGGCCTTTGAGACCAAAGAGGAGATCCTTGAGAAAATACTGTCGCAGGAACGACCGAATTGTCCGCATTGCGACGTCGAAATGAACATCTGGGAGGTGCCTCCCGTTTCTTTCAGCGATGGGTTGGGCTGGGGAGTTCCATACCTCTTTATATGCTTTAACGATGAGTGTCCCATGTACCTGCAGGGGTGGGAAAATCTAAGAGAAAACTACGGCCGCAACGCCTCCTATCGCTGCATGCGGTATCCGGGCTCGGATCAGTTCGAATGCCTCCCGGTTTTCAGCCCGGTGGGCGCATCGGGACAGATTGTCGACGAGGAGATCATTGCCCGGGAGGAAGCGTCCAAGGAGGCCATAAAACAAGGGTTTGTCAAACTGGCCGAATGTTATACCGGAAAAGACAGTGAAGCGGTGTTGTCCCTGCTCCTGGATGCCCGGCAGCCGCAGAAGGTCAGGATCAAGGCAGCGGAAATGATCGGAGACATCGGGGAAGTGGAAGCCGTAGAGCCCCTGAGGAACCATAAGTTCGGCAATCAGGCGCTGCAGAGCAGCGCCGATGATTCGATCAAGAAAATTCACGAACGGTTTTTTACCCGGGAATGCCCGTTTTGCGCGGAGATCATAAAAAAACGGGCCAAAGTCTGCAAGCACTGCGGCAAGGAAGTCGCCTAGATCCGGAGACTACTACATAAAATCCAAAATTGAATCCCCCAAACCGCCGCATGTTTCATTCTCTATTCAAATGCCGCAGGCACGGCTGGTCATGCAGGCGATCTCCTTCATTCCTCCGTGTGACCGGATAAAGAGCGTTCAGGTCTGCCCGTTTGCTGGTTCTCTGCCTCTAACATGCTTTCGGTTTTGATCCTCTTGGCGTCGATCCAAAGACCTTCGAGATCGTAAAACCCGCGCATCGACTCATAGAAAATATGAATGATGATGTGTCCGAAGTCGAGGAGCACCCAGTGGCCTTCTTTCAGCCCCTCCACACTCAAGGGTCTGATCTTTTGCGCCCTCAATTCCCGTATGATGTGTTCGGCAATGGCGGTTACCTGCCGGTTGGATCGTCCGTGGCAGATGATGAATGCATCGGTAATCGAAGTGAGCGACCGGACATCCAGGACGACGAGTCCTTCCGGTTTTCTTCCGAGAGCCGCCCTTACATAGAGGTCCAGCGACGGATCGTAATCGGTTGTCATACGTAAAGTCCTTTGTATCGAATATAGGAGACGACCCGATCCGGTGTCAGATACCGGATCGATTTTCCCTCCGCGAGCTTTTTCCGGATCAAGGTGGAAGAAATGTCCAAAGTCGTCACCGCGGCAGGATAAACCGGTTGTTTCTCCTCATGGACATAACAGGAGCACTCCTTGGAAAGCCGATACCGATCCGAGATCTTTTCCTCGAGATATCTTTTCAAAATCCTTTTCACCTCACAGTTCACCGGCGATCCCATGCCGGTCAGGGCGATCGGCCGGGCCATGACGATGATCGGCACACGGTCGAAAAACTCCTGGAACGACCTCCATGTGTCGATTTCAAGGAAGGCATCCAGCCCCAGGATCAGAAACAATCGCGTCTCTTCCGGCAGGCTTTCTTGAAAATACGATACCGTATCGATGGAATAGGAAGGGCCTGACCTGTCCAATTCGACATCGGATGCCACAAAGCTCTCCTGGTCATCGATTGCCAAAAGGAGCATCCGGTATCGGTCCTGTGCATCCGCAATCCCCTCGGGTGTTTTATGGGGCGGGGTCGCCGACGGTATGAAATAGATCCGATCGAGCGCAAAAGACTCGCGGATTTCCAGAATCGTTCGGAGGTGCCCGAAATGTACCGGATTGAAGGTTCCGCCGAAAAGCCCGATTCGCATCCGTTACCTGCGCCCTTATATTCGGATTTGCCCGTCTCCAAAGACGATAAATTTGGTTGTCGTCAACTCCTCGATTCCCATGGGGCCGAAAGCGTGCAGCTTCGACGTACTGATGCCGATTTCAGCCCCGAGCCCGAGCTCGCTCCCGTCGTTGAACCGGGTGGATGCGTTGACCAGAACGACAGAGGAATCCACCTCTCGAAGAAACCGCCGCGCCCGGTGATAGTCGGAGGTTACGATCGTCTCGGTGTGGTTGGAACCGTACCGGGTGATATGTGAAACGGCATCCTCCATGGTTTCGACAGTCTTTATCGCAAGGATCAGAGCCAGATACTCCTCGGACCAGTCGGATTCCTGCGCAGCGACAATATCCGGAAGGATCCGGCATGTCCGGCCGCAGCCCCGAAGCTCGACGCCGGCCTCCTTGTACCGTTTGGCCATTGCGGGGAGAAACATATCTGCAACCGAGGCATGGACCAGCAGAGTCTCCATAGCGTTGCAGACACCGGGGCGCTGTACTTTGGAATTGTAGCAAATCTCCTGAGCCATGGATAGATCCGCGTCTTGGTCCACATACACGTGGCAAACCCCTTTGTAGTGCTTCAGCACGGGAATCTTCGAGTTTTCCACCACGAAACGGATCAGGCTTTCTCCCCCTCGAGGGATGATGAGATCGATGGTATCTTCCTGTCGGAGCAGCACCTGGACGGCCTCCCGGTCCCGGGTCGGAACGACCTGGACCGCTTTTTCGGGCAGCCCGCATTCCCCGAGAACCGCTTCGATGACGGCCGCCAACGCCCGGTTCGAATGGAGCGCCTCCGATCCGCCGCGAAGGATGACCGCGTTTCCGGACTTCAGGCACAGGCCGGCGGCATCGATGGTCACATTGGGCCTGGATTCGTAGATGATGCCGATGACCCCCAGCGGGATCCGCATGCGAGACACCTCGAGTCCGTTCGGCCGGAGCCATGACCGGGTGACGGAGCCGACCGGGTCCGAAAGCCGAGCGACCTCCTTGAGCCCATCGGCCATGGAGGAAATCGTAGAGTCCTTGACGGTCAGCCGGTCGATCATCGCGGCGGAAAGCCCTGCTTCTTTTGCATAAACCAGATCTTTCGCATTTTCCGCTTTTATCCGGAAGGCCTCCAGGCGGATGCGGTCCGCAATTTTCAATAGCGCCTCATTCTTTTTCACAGCCGGACATCGGGCCATCTTCACCGCAGCTTCCTTTGCCGCCTTGGCCATTTCAACGATCGCCGTCTCGATGCGCATGGCTTCATCCCCTGTCATTTTCGTAGCCCCCTGCCATCAAAAATAAAGGCACCAGAAAGAAAATTCGATTTCAAAATGGCGAAGCAAAGCGGATTCACCCGCCTGGATGGATCAATTGTCATTTTGATGATCCTTTTCGCATGCTGCCGTAATCGCCAGATTATCCCGGTGAATGATCTCGTCAAACGATTTGTGCCCGAGTCGTTTTCGGATCCGGTCGGAGCGAAGGCCCATGATTTTCCGGATATCCTCGGAACTGTAATTTACAAGCCCGATGCCGAGGATCTCGCCGCCGGCCCCCTTGAACTGAACCGGAGCGCCCATCTGAAATTCCCCGTCGACACCGATGATTCCGCTCGGCAACAGGCTCTTCCCCTGGTTCAATACGGCTGAAGCCGCCCCATCGTCGAGCGTGAGGACCCCCTTGGGTTTTGAGGAAAATGCGATCCAGCATTTGCGGCTTGCCATCTTTTTCTGTTTGGGGATGAAAACGGTGCCTGCCCTTTTTCCTCCAAAGAGATCGATCAGGATGTTCGGCTTTTCCCCCTTGGCGATGACCATGGGGATCCCGGCAGCGGTCACTTTTTTTGCCGCCTGTATCTTGCCGAGCATGCCGCCTGTACTCAATGCACCGGGGATGCCGCTTGCCGCCTTTTCGATTTTTTGGGTGATGAGGGACACTTCCGGCATCAGTTCGGCATCTGCAAAACGGCGTGGATCCTTGTCGTAGAGCCCGTCGATATCGGTCAGGTTCACCAGCACGTGGGCGTCCATCAACAGGGCGATCATCGCCGACAGGTTGTCGTTGTCGCCGAACTTGATCTCTTCGACGGCAACGGTGTCGTTTTCATTGATGATCGGAACGATTTTCCAGGACAACAGGACGTGAAGCGTGTTACGCGCGTTCAGATATCTCTCCCTGTGGTTGAGATCGTCATGGGTCAGAAGGATTTGCGCCACCTGTCTCCCATACCTGGAAAAGGCTTTCTCATATTCCATCATCAGGCCGGCCTGTCCCACTGCCGCAACCGCCTGGCGCTTCGGGATCTCTTCCGGTCTTTTCGGCAGCCCCACTTTCTTGACACCGGAGGCCATGGCGCCGGAGGAGACCAGAATGATTTCGATTCCCCGGTCCATCAGCCGGTGAATCTGACCGGATATGGAACGGATCGCACGGACGTTCAGCCCGTTGTCATTGGTCAGTACCCCGCTTCCGATTTTTACAACTGCACGGTGGGCATTTTCAAGGTCCATGGTCTTCCTGCTGCAGAATCGTTTCCAGTCGCTTCCATGTTTCCAGGAGCAATTCCCGAACGCCCTGTCCGGTCAGAGCGGAAACGCAAAAGACAGGAACTTTTTCGGCTGCGGCTTCAAAAGACTGAGCGCGCGGGAGGGCTCCCGGGAGGTCTATTTTATTGATCGCTACGAGCTGGGGTTTTTCAGCCAAAGCGGCATCGTGCATGAAGAGTTCCCGATTGACGGTTTCGTACTCGATCAACGGGTTTTTCGGGTCGATGGCCGATCCGTCGATCATGTGGATGAGCAAGCGGGTCCTTTCGATATGCCGCAGGAAGCGTATTCCCAGCCCGGCTCCCCGATGGGCGTCCTTGATGAGCCCTGGAATGTCGGCAATCACAAAGGGTTCCTTCCCCTCCACCTCGACAACGCCCAGGTTGGGAGTCAGCGTCGTAAAAGGATAGCTGCCGATTTTTGGGTTTGCTGCGGAGACGGCCTGAATCAGAGTCGATTTGCCGGCATTGGGAAATCCTATGATTCCTACATCGGCGATCAGTTTCAGTTCGAGCTTCAGCGTGAAGGTCTGGCCCGGTTCCCCGGGCTGCGCAAACCTCGGAGTCCTGTGTGTGGAAGTTTTAAACCGGCTGTTCCCCCGGCCGCCGCGCCCCCCCTTTGCAACCAGAAAAGTCTCGCCCTCTTCTTGGAAATCTTTCAGAATTGCATCGGTATCCGCATCCCGGACGATCGTCCCCGGCGGAATTTCGATGACCAGGTCGTCGCCGTTTCTTCCGGACTTTTGTTTGCCCTGCCCGTGGGCTCCGTCTGCGGCCTTATGGAGTCGCTTGAATCGAAACGGATAGAGGGTATTGTGGTGAGAGGTCGCAGAAAGGATGACGTTTCCTCCCGCGCCGCCGTCTCCGCCGTCCGGACCCCCTTTGGGGATGAAGGCTTCGCGTCTGAAGCTGACACAGCCGCGGCCCCCTTTTCCGGACTGGACGGTGATTACCGCTTCATCGATGAATTTCACGCTTCATAAACGCTTACTTTTTTTCGGGAACGTCCCATCCGTTCGTATGTGACGATGCCGTCTGCCGTTGCAAACAGGGTGTAGTCCCTGCCGATGCCGACATTTTCTCCGGGGTGGATTTTGGTTCCAAGCTGCCGCACCAGGATGTTGCCGGCTTTGACCCGGTTTCCTCCAAAGCGCTTCACGCCACGGCGTTGGCCGTTGCTGTCCCTCCCATTCTTTGAGCTTCCCCCCGCCTTCTTGTGCGCCATGTGTAGACTCCTCTGCAAATATCAATCCGGCGATCTCCGATACCAAAGGGTATCAGGGGATATCAGGATTGAATCGTATCGATTTGAACCGCCGTGTAAGGTTGCCGGTGCCCCTGCTTCCGACGATAGCGTTTCCTTCTTTTGTATTTGAAGACAAGCACTTTTTTGGCTTTCCGCTGCTCCACGATATGCCCGTGGACAGCGGCTTCACCGAGCATCGGTGTGCCGACGCGAAGATTTTCCCCATCCGAGATCATCAGGATTTTTTCGAAGGTGATCGGATCGCCGATCTCACCCGGCAGTTTCTCGATCCTTACGATCCCATCCTTTTCGACCCGATACTGTTTTCCGCCCGAAGCAATGACAGCGTACATGAAAAATCCTCCTGATGATGATGCTATCCTCCCTCTAAAAATATTTAATAATAGTCGGATTATTTTTTTTGTCAAGAAAAA
>QZKK01000267.1 GCA_003599475.1 Desulfobacteraceae bacterium | reverse complement strand
CTTATATGAAACTACATATAAAATCCGAAATCCGAATCTCGAAATCCGAAACAAATTCGAAACCCGAAATCCAAAACAAACAAATACTTATCAGTTTCTGATTCGATCAAACTGGCCGCTTCAGCCATCCAGAATCCAGCATCAAGCATCCAGCGGCCAGCGGCAGGGCTCGTGTGAAACTTCAAAGTGTTCAGTGTCCAGCGTTCAGTGTTCAGGAGTGTTCAGTTTCCAGTTCGATCAAATGCCGTAAGCGGCACGGCTGACCTCGTGAATGGTGTGACATACTTTTATCCTGTCATTGCAGAACGGCTCAATGAGTCGAGTCCTTGGACGAACAGCTTTGCCCGAGGGAAATAGCACTTGACAACCGGGAGGCAATTCCACTATTCCTCATTCAATACCTTTCGGGATAGAACCATCTCTCCTTTTTTAATAGGGCTCGACAGAAATCGCGGAAGCGTTCTTGCGGGCGGGTTTTGTTCCATCGAGCCTTCCCGCACTTGCAGGGGCATGGGCATGGAAAACATCGCCATTATCGGCGCGGGCACCATGGGGCATGCACTGACGCAGGTATTTGCGCAGGGGGGCCATCGCATATCCCTCCACGATACCAGAGATGAGATCCTCCGCCATGCCAAACGGCTGCAGTCGCTCTGGTCGTCTCAAAGCCGGCTGACGGTTACACCATCGGCATCACCACAAGCAGCCCGATCATGGCCCTATCACATTGGAAAGCTGAAATTTCATCCTATCACCGACCTCACCGATCTCATCCAGTGGGGAATCTACCTGTTCGGAGTCGTTGTCCGGTCGGATTCCCAATGGAAGATGATGAAAGACCTGATCGAATTCGCCCGGAAAAACCCAAAGAAATTGACCTACGGATCTCCCGGCGTGGGGACACCTCCCCATTTCGCGATGGAAGAACTGTGCATGGCAGCGGGGCTCGAACTGACGCACATGCCCTATAAGGGAATCGCCGAAAACAATGCCGCCCTTCTCGGAGGCCACATCGATGTCGTTTCCGATTCATCGGGATGGGCACCTCTGGTGGACGCGGGAAAATTCCGCTTGCTGGCGACCTGGGGAGACAAACGATCTGGACGATATCCAGAGGCGCCCACGATGAAGGAGGTCGGCTACGATGTGGTCGCGCGCAGCCATCTCGGACTCATCGGCCCCAAGGGATTGCCACAGCCGGTTGTGACCAAACTTCATGATGCGTTCCAAAAGGCGATGGAAGACCCGGAGTTTTTGGAGGTCATGAAAAAATTCGACATGAACACCTATTATCTCAATTCTGCGGATTATGAAAAGTTCATGCAGGAAGAATTCGAAAGGATCGGGACGCTGACCAAAAAGATCGGGCTGGTTAAGTAATAGGAACAAAGGCTCCGCCGATGCTGAGCTCTGCGCGCCGGTGGAGCCGACCCCCGGAGGACTTCCGAATGAATGATGGAAAAGTCATCATTACCGTCGCCGTAACCGGCTCTTTTGGGGACCGGAAAACGCACTACCTGCCCATTACCCCCGAAGAGATCGCCAGTAGTGCATTGGGTGCCCACGAGGCTGGCGCTGCTGTAGCCGATGCTTGCCCAGTCGGCTCTTTCGGGCGGGCATGTTCGTATTGGAATGGAAGACAACCTTTACCTGGAAAAAGGAAATCGGGCTCTCAATAATAAGGAACTCGTGGCAAAAGCTGTGAGGATTCTCGATGCATTGGGGAAAAAACCGGCAAGCGTCGATAAAGCGAAGCATTCCTTAAACATCAAATGATTATTACCATCTCACAATCGTCTACATCCCGGTCACTCCGGCCTCTCATCGCATGCAGGATCTGTTTTCCCGTCTTCAGAGGGAATCAGGTCCGGTATGGCGAAGCGGAAACAGTATTCCGAGACGGTTAAATAACCGCCCCGGTATGCGTAAGACGATTACGAATGAAAGGAGGTGATTCGAAGGAATTCGCGGGGGTGGATTGGACATTTTTATCGAGAATAGAAATGAATGCAATATCCATAGGGAGGTGTCGCGATGCAGAAGAAGGTGTCTTTCGTCCTCAGTACAATCCTGTTGGCAGCCATTCTGGCAGGAGCTTTCGGATGGACAGTACCCGCCGCCGCTGCGGAGACCAAGTGGAGATATCAATCCATGTGGGTTCCTTCGATTACGCTTTGGCGCGGGGATAAGTACTTTGGCGATCTGATGAATGTTTTGGCTGCCGGAGAGCTGGAAATCAAGTACTTTCCAGGCGGCACACTGGTAAAAACTTCGAATGAGATCTTCGATGCGGTCCAGAAAGGAAGCCTCCAAATGGCGACCGACTGGCCGAGTTACTGGGAGGGCAAAAACACCGCCTTCAGCCTCATCACATCCACACCTGTCTGGCTCACCCCGGCGGATTACATGCTCTGGTTCTGGCAGGCCGGAGGTTTGGAGTTGTCTCAGGAACTGTACGGCAAATTCAACATGGTGTTTTTTCCCCATTCGATCACCGGGCCCGAGTCGGGGCAGCGTTCCAACAAGCCGATCTACAAGGGGGATGACTATAAAGGCGTGAAGATGAGGCAATGCGGCCGCGTTCAGGCACAGATCCTGAAAGATCTGGGAGGTGCGGCCATTTTTATGCCGGGTGCAGAGATCTACCTGGCGCTTTCGAGAGGAACGATCGATGCCGGCGAGTTTTCGGTTCCGGAATGCGACTGGTCGATGGGCTTTCACGAAGTCACAAAGTACTGGGTTCTGCCTGGATGGCATCAGCCCGGTCCGGTATCCGGGGTGATTATCAACAAGAAAGCCTATGAAGAGCTTCCCGATCGAGTCAAGTTCATGTTCAAGGAAGCGGCCATGGCAACCATGATGTGGAGCTGGACCTACTTCGAATACAGCGCCGGAGAGTACACGAGAAAATTTAAAGAGGCCGGCACCAAGTATACCATCCTGGACAAGGAGACGATCGATAAGATCCACGATCTTTCCTATGCCTACATCCTCGAAGATTCAAAAAAGAATCCGGACTTTGCAAAGATCGCCTTTTCCCAGGCGAAGTACTTCAAAGACATCGACGAGTGGAGAAGGATCCAGGCCCCGTTTACCTGGGGCCGCACCCCTCCGAAGATTGACGAGCTCTACACCAAGCTGGAAGCCATTGCCAAGGAACATGGCGTGTACAATTCCGTCATCGAACTCGAGAAGAGTGTCAGAAATCGGATGGAAAAGCAGGAGTTCTGGAAGCCGGGGGTAAAGTACACGCAAAATCCTGTCGCTCCGAAATAAGGAAGTTGCAGATAGGAAGCCGGAAACCGTCTTTTTCCGGAGAATGTGATTGAATCGAATGAAGCTCTCGGGCGACTCTCCAGTCACTCGAGAGCTTCAGAGGAGGGGAGGTCTTCGTGTCTAAAATCAAGGCAGTCGTCAATGTCATCGATCAGATCTCCGAATGGAGCGGCAAAATCTTCAGTTGGTTCATCGTGGCCATTATTGCGCTGTCGCTCTATGAAGTGTTTACAAGGAGATTGCTGGGCCGCCCGACCATCTGGACGCATGAGATCATCGGCTATTGTTTCGCTGCGGCTGTACTGCTCACCATCGGGTATACTTTGAAATACAAGGCCCATGCGAACGCGGATATTCTTTACGAGAATTTGTCCCCGAAGACAAAGGCTGTAATGGACTTAATCTCCTATACCCTTTTTTTGGGAACCTTCACTTTTCTTTTGTTATATAAAGGGATCGAATTTGCGGCGACTTCCTGGGCGATCATGGAACGAACGCCGAGCGCCTTCAATTTTTATATCTTTCCGGCCAAGACGCTTCTGCCCGTCGGATTTTTTCTGCTGGCCCTTCAGATGATATCGGATATGATCAAACAAATCGTCTTTCTGATGAATGGAGAGAATCTATGATTGATCTGGATCCCGTACTCGCTACAATTCTCATGTTCGGCAGCATCGTCGTCGGGCTGGCAATGGGGCACCCGGTTGCCTTCATCCTCGGCGGCGTGGCCACCATATTCGGCATCATCGGCTGGGGCTTCGATGCCATGTATCTCTTTACGGGGGGTGTTTTCGAGGCGGCAAGCAATCACATCCTGATCGCGATTGCCAACTTCATCCTGATGGCGTCTTTCCTGGGAAAATCCGGCATCTCCGAACGGATGTTCCGCTCCATGATGTACCTGTTCGGTCCGATGAATGGAGCGATCGCGTTGGCGGCCATCGTCTGGTGTTCGCTCGAAGCCGCCTGTACGGGGGTGATCGGTGCCAGTGTCGTCAGCATGACGATTTTAGCCGTCCCCGTCATGATGAAATATCACTATGACAAGTATCTTTCCTGCGGATGCATCGCCGCAGGCGGATCTCTCAGCATCTTGATTCCTCCGAGCATCATGCTGGTGTTGATGGCGGATCAATCCGGCGTTTCCGTAGGAAAACTTTTTGCGGGAGGTGTTTTACCCGGCCTCGTCCTGGCGATGTTGTTCTTTTTTTACATTCTTCTGGTGACGCATTTAAATCCTTTGAAAGGCCCTGCACTTCCGCGCGAGGAAAGGGATGCCTTGACGACCGGCCAAAAGGCCAAATACATCCTTGTGAACCTGGTGCCGGCCGCCATTCTGATCATCGGGGTTCTGGGTTCGATCTGGACAGGCGTGGCCACCCCTACGGAGGCTTCCGGGGTGGGCGCCTTCATCGCCTTCATTTTCATGATCGCCTACGAGGGATTCAATCGGAAAGCGGCATTGGAATCGATCTGGTCGGCGGCAAGAACCACTTGCATGGTCATGACAATCATCATCGGGGCCTCGGTATTTACCGCAGTATTTCTCGGGCTCGGCGGCGGAGATGTGGTGACCGACAGCATCTATTTGTTCGATTTCCTGGGGAAATGGGGCATGATGGGGATCATGATGTTCATCATCTTCATCATGGGCTTTCTCATCGACTGGATTGCGATCGTTTACATCACCTTCCCCATTTTCCTGCCCATTGCCACCGAGCTGGGTTTCGATAAGGTTTGGTTTATTATCATGATTGCGGTCAATCTGCAGATCTCTTTTTTATCTCCGCCATTCGGCTATGCCTTGTTCTACATGAAAACCACGGTACCTCCGGGGATAAGGCTGATCGATATCTACATCTCGGTGGTTCCATTCATCATCATCCAGATGATCGGGCTTGTCCTTGTCTGGCTGATTCCTGCGCTGGCAACCTATTTGCCGGGGCTCATCATCGGGTGACTTGATCACACGAACGCCTGTCAGGACCAACAGGAGCTCCTTGGAGTAGCGAGCTCAGCACACTGACTCAAATGCGGCCGGTTTGATTGACAATAAAACCTGCAGCGGCTTGGGTCATTCGGATTTTATGTAGTTATTAACTTTCTCGTAATAATCTTATCGTTTCGTCATGCCGGACCTGATCCGGCATCCAGAAAAACAGACTGGATTCCGGCCTCCGCCGGAATGACAGAGGTGTGGACAATTATGAGACTGTTAATACATAAGGCGATGTGCATGGCGGAATTGGAACATCGAGTCTCCGGCAGACAATCAACCGCGTTGATCGCCGGTGTCTTTCTTGTATCCTCGGGGCTTCTGGCTTTTGAAATCGCCTTCGCCAGGCTCATGTCCGTTATCCTTTCCTATCATTATGTATTCGCAGTTGTTTCTTTGTCTGTGTTCGGTCTGGGAGCCGGCGGCATCGTCGTGCATCTTTTCAGGCAGCACATGCCATATGAAGGCTCCCCGTTCGGCTCTTTTTCATTATTGGCCGGCCTCTGTTCGTTGACAATGACATTTTCCGTGATCATCGCTCTCAGAGTCGACCTGAATACGCCCGGCGCAGACATTTTCTTATACTGCGGCATCTTTTTTATCCCATTTCTTTTCGGGGGTATGTTTCTGGCGCAGGTCTTCCGTTTTTTCCCGGCGTTGAGTTCGAAATTGTATGGTTCGGATCTTGCCGGGGCGGCCGCCGGCTGCACCGGGGTCGTTATCGCGTTGAATGTTTTCAGCACGGCATGTGCAGTCTTTTTCTTTGCGACGGTCATATCCGTAGCGAGCCTCCTGTTTTCGGCCGCCAATGAAATCAATGAACAAGCCGACGGAATCCGATGAGACTCGACCGCGTAAAGGCGATATCCATTGTCAGCTTTCTTGTTTCATCCATCTGTTTCGGTGCGGCCGTCTCCGGTTTCTACCGGCCGGAAATGGAGATCGGAAAGAGCGCGGAAAAGGAGATCCATCAGGCACTCTTCGGGCCTAAGCAGGGTAAAGTCATCGAGACGCGATGGAGCGCCTTCGGTCGGACAGATCTTGTCGCATTCGACGATAATCCGGAATCCATGGATATCTATATCGATGGCACCGCGGGAACCCCCATGTTCAGGTTCAACGGGGATTTAACCAGGCCGGACCCGGCCGTTGCACGGCTGAAAACCGAGTTTCCAGGGTATTTCCCGTTTTTCTTTTTAAAGGAATCGGAAAAAGAAACGGCGCTCGTCATCGGCCCCGGCGGAGGGCGGGATGTTTTTTTGACGCTCATGGGGGGAGTGAAGAAGATTACCGCTGTCGAGGTGAATCAAGAAATCGTGGATATGGTGCGGGCGTACTCGCTCTATAACGGTGATATCTACGACGGCTTCGACAGTGTGGAGATCGTCATCGACGAGGGGAGAAATTTCCTGAAGCGTCAGGAAGCGGCCTATGACCTGATCCTGCTGAGCCTCCCTGTCACAAACACGAGCCGGAGCCGCGAAGGGTATGCCTTGACGGAGAATTTTCTGCTCACCACCGATTCCATCGGCGACTATCTGGATCATCTGACGGAGGAGGGGCGATTGGTGGTCGTCGGGCACGGTGAGCTTTCCATCCTGAGACTCCTCTCTCTTTCTCTGGCCGCTCTCGGCGAAAGAGGCGTGGGCGCAGCAGACGGCATGGAGCATATCTACATTCTCGGTTCAGATCTCTTTCCGGTACTCGTGTTGAAAAAAACACCATTTTCAAAAGAAGAAATCGTCCCGAGATTTGAAGAGATTTTCATGTTCGGTTTCGATCCCCGGTCCTCCTACTTCCCCTTTATCAAAGACTCGAGAATACTCAATCCTGCACTGATCTCCTTGGAAACCGGCCTGAGCGACTTTCAACGGCTTGAAAGAGAGGCCGAAAAGTTAGGCCATGAAATCGGCCCGGTCACCGATAACAGGCCATTCTTCTACAAGTTCGAAAAAGGAATTCCAAAACCGGTATCCGCAGTGTTTGTAATCTCTATCGTTGCGTCCTTTTTTGTGATGACGGCGCCGCTTCTGGTTCGTTCCAAAAACGGATATAAGAGAAAAGGCTGCTTAAGGAACGGGCGTGTCCCCGGGAGAAGTCCAATTCCTTACGCGATCGTGTTTTTAATGCTGGGGATAGGATTCATGATGGCCGAAATATCCCTCATTCAAAAGTTTGTGCTCTTTCTCGGCCGACCCGTAATGTCCTTGGCCGTCCTGTTGTTTTCCCTTCTTGCAGGGGCAGGCCTGGGAAGCATCGCCAGCGGCTGTTTATCTCCCGAAAGAGCAGCAAAGGGGGGTGCCGCCGCCGCTCTCGTCGCTGCCGGAGTGCTTCTTTTATACGCCGGAGTGCTGCCGATCCTCTTTCATCGTTTCCTCGGCTTGCCTCTTGAATTTCGAGCCGTGATTTCCGGAATGCTGCTCATCCCGCTGGGGTTTTCAATGGGTTTTCCATTTCCTCTGACGATGCGCTATCTCAAAAACCTTCACCTTGAACCTCACATCCCCTGGATGTGGGGGATCAACGGGACCGGCTCGGTGCTGGGCTCGGCGGCGACGATTGCCGTCGCCATCGATTTTGGATATACCCAGGCACTCGTGCTGGGAGCCGGATGTTATTTAATCGTTTCTCTGATATTACGATTTGCACGATGAGGATATCAACACACGATCATCGGATGGATCATCCGAAAAAGGAGGAGCAAGATGGAATACGATTTCGCATTCGAGATGGCAGCTTCCAACATCCGGTACGGCCACGGAACGACCCAGGAGCTTGGAATGGATTTGGCCGATATCGGAATCAAACGGGTGATGGTCTTGACGGACCCGAACTTAAGCAGACTTCCCCCTGTGAGAACGGTTTTGGAGTCGCTTTCCAAAGAGCATATCGAGTATGCCCTTTTCGACCAGGTTCGCGTCGAGCCCACCGACACTTCTCTGAAGGCGGCGATCGAATTTGCGGCATCCGGCCGCTTCGACGGGTTCGTTGCAGTCGGCGGCGGTTCCACGATGGATACGGCCAAGGCGGCAAATCTCTATGCCACATATCCGCCCGAAGATTTTCTGGACTATGTCAATCCACCCATCGGCAAAGGGGTTCCTGTTCCGGGAAACCTCAAGCCGCTTTTTGCGGTACCAACCACTGCGGGAACCGGCAGCGAGACGACAGGGGTTGCGATTTTCGATTTCGAAAAGATGCACGCAAAGACCGGTATCGCCCACAGGCGTCTGAAGCCCACTCTGGGCATTGTCGATCCTGAAAATACAAGGACCATGCCGCCGATGGTTGCTGCTTCGACAGGTCTCGATGTTCTGACGCATGCCATCGAATCCTACACGGCGATGCCTTACAACCGGCGCCCCCGCCCCGCGCGGCCGCTTCTAAGGCCTGCCTACCAGGGATCAAACCCGATCAGCGACATCTGGTCCCTGCAGGCGATGCGGATGCTTTCCACAAATCTCATCAAAGCCGTTGAGGATCCGAAAAACGATGAGGCCCGCGGAATGATGATGCTGGCCGCCTCTTTTGCAGGAATCGGGTTCGGCAATGCCGGTGTTACCCTGCCCCATGGGATGTCCTATCCGGTATCGGGAATGGTAAGAGAATACCGGCCTAAAGACTACCCGAAGGATCATCCCATGGTTCCACACGGCATGGCGGTGGTTCTGAACGCACCGGCGGCATTCCGCTTTACGGCTCCTGCCTGCCCCGAAAAGCATCTCCATGCCGCCGAAGCGCTGGGCGCGGACATTTCCGGGGCAAAACCCGAAGATGCCGGAAAAATCCTCTCCGATCAGATCATCCGGATCATGAAGAAGCTCAATCTGCCGAACGGGCTCAGCGGAATCGGCTACACGCGCGAAGACATCCCCAGGCTGGTCGAGGGGACGCTCCCCCAGCATCGGGTCATCAAGTTGTCCCCCCGGCCGGTGGGTGCCGAGGAGCTCGCAAAGATTTTTGAAGATGCCATGATTTACTGGTAGCGGCCGGTGAACCGGATGCCATGTCATGGTTCATTCGTTCCTTCAGTTTCCCGGAGCGCACGGGGCCGGCCCCCCCGTGCTCTCGTTTAACAGGAGTGTTCGATTACGATTTCGGAGGATTCGTCTGAAGTCCCGCCGATCCGCTGCAGCATCGAGAGGATCAACGAAATCGCCGGCAGATAGAACCGGGATTCGGGGTGTGCTGCCAGACGGTCTCTCAGTTTATAGATCCAGGGCAGCATCATCCGGCGTGCAAAAACGGCGGCTTCGCTCATCCGGGATCCGTTCGCTTCCGACCCGCCCACAGTCCCCATGAAGTACAGGTATTCCAATTCGATGCACAGATGGTCCGGCGGTTCATGGATATGGGCACCCAAAGACAACCCTGCATCGGCGAGGCGTTTTTGCATCATGGCCGCAGGCGCCCCCATCAGTGGGGCATTCTCATACTCGTAGCAGGAGTGATACAGGGGAACGACAGGGATCTTGCGGTTGCTGATAAAAAGCTGCACGTAAGCAGTTTCCAGATACTCGAAGAGATCGCGGCCGCTGCTGAAACCGGCGATGATCCGGTTGACTTCTTCCAGGCTGTCCGGCGGATCGACCGCAAGAGACAGCCTGACGGCATGGATCTCGGAAAGAAATCCTTTTTGAATCAGCTCTTCGCAGTGGACGGTTTCCGGTCCCCAGAACAGTTTCGATCCGGCCGCGATTCCCTCGAACAGTGCGCTCTTTTCGGACTCTGAAAGCGTCGATAAGGCATTCATGATTGGCTTATTTCATGAATCGTGATATTTTTCAACGGGATGCAAGAAAAGTCCGATATTTCTCATGCCGATGTTTCATATAAGCCCAGCCGCTGGATGCTGGATTCTGGATGGCTGAAGCGGCCAGTTTGATCGAATCAGAAACTTGGAGCGGTTTTGGTCATTCGGATTTTTCATTTCGAATTTGTTTCGGATTTCGATATTCGGATTTCGAAATTCATGTAGTTTCATATAAAGAACGGAAGGGTGGCCACGATGACCATTTGCGGGATGTCTACAGAAGTATTTTTGGAAAAAATCGAAGCCTTTCACGGCTGGAAGGCGCCGGGGGTGATCCTGGGAGGCTTCATGGTGGACTGGGCGAAAGAACAGATGGATCCATCCGTCGAAGCCGATGCCATCGTGGAAACCCGCCACTGTCTTCCGGATGCCGTTCAGCTTTTGACTCCCTGCACCATCGGCAACGGCTGGCTGAAAATTCTCGATTGGGACAAATATGCGTTGAGCCTATACGACCGGCGGGAGCTTAGCGGTGTGCGTGTCTGGGTGGATGCAAAAAAAACCGTCGAATTTCCGGATCTTCATGACTGGATCATGAAATTGAGGCCCAAAAAGGAGCTCCCGCTGGAGGTGGTCACCCGATCGATTCTGGCCGCCGGACGCTCCACTCTTTCCAGCCGGCGAATTCGGGTGATCGATCATTACAAGCGGGTGAAAAAGTCCACCATCCGGGTGTGTCCGCGCTGCGGGGAGGCTTTCTCCTCGGACCGGGAACCGCTGTGCTTCCCCTGCCGGGAACACAGCTACTGCGAATCGTTCGTGCAGCGGTGACATCAGTTGCGGCTCTTACGTTTTCTGCTTCATAGATATCAAGATAAAGTATCGTTATAGTTCACCCACAGTACACTATCGATCCTTCGATTTGCGTCTGAAATCAGTAAGTTACCAGATGACTGAAAAAAAACAGGTTTCGGGTGATTGGTAATCGATCGGGGTACAGATTCAATTAGGAAACCATTTTGGAAAAAGGCGACAAAGGACACAACAGATTTGGCTTTTCAACGTCCGCGAACGAAGATATCGTTCCACCAACCAAATTAAGATATATCGTAAAACAAAATCAGGGTTTTCCGGATTGAAATGAAAAAATACGCAGCTTGAAATGGATGATAGGAAAGGCCGATATTGAAGACCTTGGCCCATCGCTGGGCTGCAAAGGAAGTATGATTTCTGGAGCAAATCTGGAATCGGTCAATGATGAAAGGCATACCTACCAGTAAATCTACATAAAAACCCTTGATTCTACCTATAGGGCAATAAGCGTTATTGCCCATCGTAAATGAAGCATTGCATTAATATTTTATTCCCGGAAGCCAGCCAAGCCAGGAAGCGGTTCCTGAAATGAAAGATCAAACCATGAGTATGCGCTCAGGAGCCAAGGCCAGCGAGATTCTGGACAAGAGTATCGTCAATGCTCAGGGCGAGGAACTGGGTCAGGTCGAAGATCTGATTGTCAGCAGTAACGGAGAAATCAGTCACCTGATCATTTCCAAAGGCGGTGTTCTTGGTGTTGGGGAAGACCTCATCCCGATTCCCTGGTCTACGGCCCAGGCAAGCTTCCAGGATGACAAGCTGGTCGTAAACCTGGAAAAGGAAAAGCTCGATCAGGCACCGAGCTTCAAGTCCGATAGCTGGGATGAATTCTTTTCTCCGGGGTATCAGGAAAACGTGCGCAGTTATTACGGCGAAGAAGGGGCAGCGGGAGCGCAGCCGGGAATGGATACAACGCCCGGCACGCAACTTCCGGGTGCGGAAACAGCCCCTGGGGCACAGCCGAGCACTGAACCGTCCCCCGGAACCCAGCAGCCGGAAACAACCCCCAAAACATAGTCTCATCATTTTCAAGGTTAGCCAGTCCTCCCCCCGGCAGTAATTCGAATGCCGGGGGGCATTTTTTGATCTTCATCAAACGCGGAGCCAGGTGTAGAGGAAACCCCGCAATTTATCCTATTGAATACGGGAGCCGGAATCCTAAAAAATTGGACCAGGAGACTTGCTCCCACACCCGAATCATTCGATTGCCCTTTAGCGCCTATCTCAAACCCGATGTGACTGGTAATCTTCTTCCTTCGTCGTATGCTATAATAGTTTCACATTACCGTCTCTTGTTTTGCCAAGATAAATGCTTGCAATAAGTGACAACAAATGACCAACAATCAGGATCGGCATCGCATCGTCATCGTCGGTGGCGGAGCAGGCGGTCTGGAGTTGGCCACCCTGCTCGGTAACAAACTTGGCAGGCGCGGACTGGCCGACGTTATGCTGATCGATGCGAACCTGACGCATCTTTGGAAACCGCTTTTACACGCAGTGGCGGCCGGAACGATGGACGCCGATTTTGACGAATTAAGCTACATGGCGCAGGCCACCGAGCATCATTTCACTTTCAGGCTCGGATGCATGGTCGGCCTGAATCGCGGCAAACGCGAAATCCGGATTGCCGGAACCTACAACGACGCGGGTGAAGAAATCGTTCCGCCCCGCACCCGCCGCTTTGACACGCTGGTGCTGGCGGTGGGCAGCGAGACCGACGACTTCGGTATTCCCGGCGTCAAGGAACACTGCCTGTTCCTTGACTCGCAGGATCAGGCAAGGCATTTCCAGCGTTACTTCCTCGAACGCTGGCTTTCCGCCAACACTCATGCCAAACCTTTGCGCAAAGGGCAGCTGAACATCGCCATTGCCGGAGGCGGCGCCACCGGCGTGGAGCTGGCCGCTGAGTTGCATACGGCCACGCACGAAATGCTGCGTTACGGCCTTAACCGGATTCCCAAGGATCAGAGCATCGAGTTCGACATTATCGAAGCCGCGGACCGCCTGCTGCCCGGCCTCCCCGAAGCCATTTCGGAAAAAGTTCATGACACACTCGTGCAGTTGGGCATCAAGGTGCATACGAGGCAAATGGTCAGCGAAGTCGTTCCCGAGGGTTTCCGGACCAAAAGCGGGCTTTTTATTCCGGCCGAAATCAAGGTCTGGGCTGCCGGCATCAAAAGCCCGGACTGGCTGCGGAATCTCGACGGGTTGGAAACCAACCGCAAGAACCAGCTGGTGGTGTATAAAACGCTGCAAACCACCTGCGACGAGAATATTTTCGCGTTCGGCGATTGCGCCGCCTGCGCCATGAACGGCAAACAGGTGCCGCCGCGCGCCCAGGCCGCGCACCAACAGGCCAAGCTACTGGTGAAAACGATGCAGGCCCGTTTAAACGGCAAGCCGTTGCCGGAATACCGGTACAGCGACAGGGGTTCGCTGGTCAACCTGAGTTTCTACGACGCCAGCGGCAGCCTGATGGGCGGCCTGCTGGGCAAAAACAACCGCCTCATCATCGAAGGCTGGCTGGCACGCATCGCCTATATTTCCCTGTACAAACTGCACCTGAAAACGCTGCACGGCCTCCGCTGGGTAATCCGCATTTCGATCGTCGACTTCCTTCTCCGCCGCGTCCGCCCCAAACTGAAATTGCATTAGTTTTTATTTTTTTATCATTATCCCGCTGAAATCAAAATTAGTGACATATACAGGGTTATTTGCTTGAATCTACTGGTTTGAATTTATTTCTTTTTGTATTTTTCTTCCGCATTCTTGAGAAGACCTGATTTTATCCAGCCCCACTGGAATTATGAGGTTGAGGAGGAGAAACATGGAGGCCGATGAAATGTAATTGGCCTTTTGCTGGCCATTCTAAGAAAATGGCACTCACGAAGGGAAGGCAGAGTCACGGCTCTGCCTTTCTCTTTAGGAAGTTCGATGATTAAGCAAAATATGCCCGCTACAATTTCTGAAAGAGTTCGATTATTCTGTCATAAATGTTTCATCACTTAATCCTTTATGGGGTTATGCCTGTATTCCTAATTTGATAAAAAAGGAGATAGTATTATGGCCAAGTACATTACGCTGATCAAATACACACAAAAGGGCATTGGCGACATTAAAGAAAGTCCGAAACGTCTCGATGCGTTCAAGAAGCTTTGCCAATCCATGGGGGCAAAGGTAGAAGGATTTTATCTGACCATGGGGCGCTACGATCTTTTGGCAGTATTGGATGCACCAGACCCACAGACGGTTGCGAAAATCGTTCTAACAACTGCATCCAGAGGGAATGTGAGCACTGAAACACTTCAGGCGTTTGAAGAGCAGGAATATCGGAGGATCATCTCCGAACTTCCGTAAAAAAAATTCTGCTGACTTATCATTTTCGTTTCAAAATCTTGATATTCTCTGAGTGCCACTACCAAAACACGAAAAATGAAGAGAAGGAGGTGACCTGAATGAAAGGTAAGGATTATATGAAAACCGTGGCAGGAATACACGGTCGAGGCGGAGCGTACGGATAAGATTTTGGATTGTCTCAACCGGATCCGATGGGAGCAGGACTCTTCCTTGAGTTACCGTCATTCCTGCGCCCCACGGCATCTGCGGCTCGGATGCCATGCTGATCAACGGCCGGATCGAGCTTTCCTGTCAGAAGCTGATCAAGGATTATAAGACCGGAAACAACTTTGTGATCGAGCCCCTGCCGTTGTTTAAGGTCATAAAGGATCTGATCGTGGATCTGACCATTTTTTGAAAAGCACCGCAAGATCCGGCCTTATCCGATCAGCGATGAGGAAGCCCCCGATACGGAAAGAGCGCAGGATGCCGAAAATCAGGACTTTCTCGAACCTGCGCTACGCTGCATCCTGTGCGCTTCGTGCACGGCGGCTTGTCCCATCAACCGGGTCAACGAAAACTATCTCGGTCCGGCTGCGCTGCTGCGCGCCTTCAGATACATTGCAGACTCCCGGGATACGGCAACCGGCAGCCGATTGGCCGAAATCGACAATGACGACGGGATCTGGGGCTGCAGAACCATGTGGTGGTGCACGGATGTCTGCCCCAAGAACATCCACGTGACAAAATGTCTCGGACACATCAAGCGGTTCATCAGGCAAAGGGAGAAAGAGAAATAATCGGCACGGCTCTCAGAGAGACTGCAATCGGTTCAGGTGTGGGCCGTTCTCGGATCCCGAACCGCACTTCCAACACATCCGCCCAACATCACTCCCCACATACCCTGTTGGTCCTCGGGCCATAAGCCGCACATCCCCCATGCAGAACGAGGGATCAGATCGAACCCCTTGCATTTTCAAATTCCGGCTATAGGTTTTGTTATGGTTCGCAACCTACGATTTTCCCTTCCTGCTTCTTTTTCTTCAAGAATTCATGCGCTTTGGTGAAAATTTCGAATGCTTTGTCTTCTCTCCCCCGCGGGACCTGTCCCCATGAAATAAAAATGGTCGGTTCTTTCATTTCTTTCTCCTCACTTTTGCGGTTCAAGAAATCGATTTTGGGGGTGGCAATCGGAATGGATCTGAAGGTACATTATGACTCTGACAAACAAGGACTATCCTCAGATATGGGGTCAATCATGTATTTTCAGATGGGAAATACAGTAGATAGATCTACTATCCCAGACGCTTTGTAGCTGCCCAGCCTGGAGCAATCAAAGGCGCCCATCAGCTGAGGCCCGCAAGAGAGAATCAAACCTCCGTCCTGGATTCCCCCGTCAGCGGAATTTAATATATTTTCTTTCTGCCTCCCGGTAATCGTCTTCTGAATAGAAATCCTTGTTCTCCTTTCGGAATTTTATCCGGTAAATTTTTATCAGCAACTGAATTCCCTTTTTCATAGCCGTTCTCGTCCTTTAGGATTTCGATCGTATCGGTACCTCCACAGTATGATAAAACTAACGCGGCGCCTATGGGTTTAAGCTTGTATTTTCGGGGTGGGGATTGATCAGGCAGTGGTTCGATGGGAATACGATTTGTCCCAACTAAGCACCAGATGGAAATCCTGATCAAATTCCACTTGGGTGCCGAATTTTTTCCCTTCCCGGTTCAAAGTGTCTCTGATCCAGAGCGCGTCTTTCCTGGATGCTCGGTTTACCCTGAAGCGTCTGGTTTGAGTCGGTGTCATGCTCAGCTCGGTGAGTCTGCCGCTTGCAGCATCCATGGTGATAAAATACATGAGGGAAAGATCACCGCGGAATTTTTTGCGGCCGCCGATTCCTTCGTAATCGTTTAAAAAATCGCCGCAGCCGTAAAGAATTCCGAGGAAAAATTCGAGTCCTTATTGCAGACGACCACACGGTCGTCCGTCAGGGGCTTTTCACCATGTTGAACCTGCATGCCGATGTCGAAATGGTGGGGGAGGCGGCCGATGGACAGGAGGCGGTCGAGAAGACTCGCGAGTTTCAACCGGATGTGATTCTAATGGACATCAGCATGCCCAGGTTGGACGGAATCGAGGCAACCCGGATCATCCATGCGGAGTTCCCCCATACCCGGATCATTGGACTGTCGATGCATGACAAACAAGACCAAGCCGCCCGAATGCTTGAAGCCGGGGCATCCGCCTACTGCACAAAGGACGGCGCAACCGATATGCTTCTTTCTGCAATCCGGGGGGGACGACTATGGTCAGATTATACCCCTGAGTGAAGTTCGAGAGGGGCGGAGTCCGCATTCCGTAGGTTGGGTTGACAAACCCGACAGGAATTGGCGTCCCATTTCTTCACCCGGAACCTCCCGACTCATCAAAAGTTCATCGATCTGTTGGAGCTATCTTGAATTTCAGAAGACGTAGGACGGGACCTTACCCTGCCAGCGTTCCAGATGACGTATCGGTATAGTTAATCGAAAGAACATGAAATCACGATCGATTCCCATCTCTTATATGGACTGACCAGTCGATTTCCGACGCTTCAGAGCCCTCCAAAACCCAGCATGATTCATTTCTTGTTTTGGATAGCCAAAAAAGCTTTGAAATTCCTGTTGACCATAAAATACCTGAATTTATTGAATATTGACATTATCGGTGATCTTTGCCATTGTGGCTGATCGTACCCAGCGAACGAACAAGAGTATCCTGAAAAAAATTCCATCTAAAGAGGTGGCACCGGTGAATAACCAAAAGAACGCAACAGAAAAGAAGCGGCCTTATTTCTGGAGCATCCTTTTCATCATCGGAATTGGGGTCGTCCTCTTAAACCAGGCCGGCGCGAGCGCTGCGCCTGAGCAGATCACGATTGCAACTGTACAATCCATCGAATCGAGCCTTCTCTATCTTGCCCAGGGCAAAGGCTCTACAGACTGACGAAAGGCGGGCCATCCGAGGATTTGGCTGCTGCCATTCGCGCATGCATGATGCAGGGGCAGAGGAGGCTTTAAACAGCCGTAAGGCGGAAAAGAGAAAACATGCTGAAGCGCCATATTCAACGAACAGGTGCATTGACACGGATAATAGTGGTTCTCGTAATTTTGTTTGGAATGCTATTTGCCTCAGGGTCCTGTACCGAGGGCGACTACCCGGCAAAGGTGGATACAGTTACTATCGCGGAAAATCCGCTCGAAACCCGGGCGCTTATCTATGTCGCCGATGACAGGGGATTTTTTGCCGCCAACGGTATTAATTTGGCATTGAAGAACTATGCTTCCGGGGCGGCGGCCACCAATGCGCTCCTTAAGGGAGAGGTGGATCTGGCGACCTGCGCCGAGTTCGTTATTGTAGGAAACGTCTTAAAAAAAGAAAATATCCGCAATATCGCCACAATAAGCAAGTTTCAGAACACATATGTTGTCGGTCTGAAGAGCAGAGGGATCGGGAACATTACAGACCTCAAGGGGAAGAGGATCGGGCTTCCCCGGCAGACTAGCGCCGAATTCTACCTGGGTCGATTTCTGGAACTTAACGGTTTGAGCATCGATCAGGTGACCCTTGCAAATTTCTCTCCAGCAGAAACAGTGGATGCTTTATTCAGGGGCACCGTGGATGCGGCAGTTGTCTTTGAAGCGGCCTTGCAGTCTGAAGCCAGTAAGATTAAACAGAAGCTGGGCGATAGCGCTGTCATATGGCCGGCACAAAGCGGGCAATTTGGCTATTTTAATATCATCGGCACAGAGACCTGGGTGGCAAGTCACCCGGAGGTGATCATCAGGCTCTTGAAGTCACTGATTCAAGCGGAGAACTACGTGGTGAGCCACCCAGATGAAGCAAAAGCCATTGTGAAGAAACGGCTGCGGTATGAAGATGCCTATATCAATGAGGTCTGGAAGGAACAACGGTTCTCGATCTCACTTGACAATGGGCTCATCGTAAGCATGGAAGACGAAGCGCGGTGGATGATAAAGAACAACCTGACCTCGGAAAAGACCGTGCCTGATTTCGCAGACTACATTTACATAGACGGGCTAAACGCCGTAAGGCCGGGCGCGGTGAATATCATACGGTGAGGAGTAGTGTAGAAACAATGAAACAAAGCTTTTCGCAGTCGAAAGGGTTTATTCCGGCAGCAATGATATTCGTTGGAATCCTGTCCGTGGTTTTTGGCGTGTGGTCCTGCAAGGAAGGTTCTTCAGGAAAGACCGAATCGATCACGATTGGCATGTTGCCTGCTGAAGCCTGGGCGCTTGTTTATGTTGCCGATGAAAAGAAATTCTTCATGGGTAACCAATCGCTCATTGCCGCGATGAGAGACGAGGCCCGGTGGATAATAAAGAACAACCTCACCACTGAAAAACAGGTTCCTGATTTTCTGGATTATAATTATGCGGATGGTCTTAAGGCGGTAAAGCCTGGAGAAATGGATATTGTCCGCTAAGGCTCGGAGGAGCTATGAAAATTAGAACCCAGTCTATTGTAAGCATGGGGCTCTTCGGGAGCATCTTCGTCGTGGCTACGGCCTTACTGCTTGTCACCAACCGCCAGGTTGAGCGGATCAATAAGCATATCGATATTGCCAATGGTATTGAGCGCTGCGCCAGAGAATTGGGATTTTTATCGAATGATTATCTCCTTTACCACGAAAGCCAGCAGCGCGCCCGCTGGGAGCGTAAATTCTCTTCGCTTTCCGCTGATTTGTCAAAGCTCAAGATAGACAGCCAGGAGGAACAGGCCCTGGCTGAGAACATCAAGGTAAATCAGCAGCGGCTGAATCAAGTCTTTGCCGACGTTATATCCGCTCTTGAAAGCGGGTTTCAAACCCGGGATCAAGGTACTTACATCGCATTCCTTCAGGTTTCATGGAGCCGGATGGAGGTTCAAAACCAGGGAATGATCTTCGATGCTTTACGGTTAGCGCAGATGTTTCGCGACCAGGCAGACCGATTAAGGGAGAAGAGGATCGTGCTTCTTTTCGCCCTGGCAGGAATTTTTGGTATCTATTTTTTCTCCAATTATCTATTAACCAACCAGCGCATATTGAAATCGATATCGTACCTGCAGGCCGGAACGAAGATCATCGGTTCCGGAAACCTTGACCATGTCCTTACAGTGAAGCACAAAGACGAAGTGGGCGAGCTGTCCGACGAGTTCAATCGGATGACAGCCAGATTGAAAAAGATTACTGCCTCCAGAACAGAGCTGGAGAGGGAAATTGTCGAGCGCAAGCGGGCCGAGGAGGCGTTGCTTAAGTTGAATGAAACCTTAGAGCAGCGGGTGGCCGAGCGCACCGAGCTCGCCGAGGCCCGGGCAAAGCAGCTTCAGACCTTGGCGGTTGAGCTGATCCAGGCTGAGGAGCGGGAAAGGCAGCGGTTCGCGTATCTGCTGCACGATGATCTGCAGCAGATTTTAGCCTCCGCCCGGTTCCAACTTCAAACGGCATGCCGCTGTCTTCCCCCCGAACCGATGCTTGAGAATGTCGATCGGCTTCTATCGGATTCCATTGAAAAGTCCCGCCGCCTCTCGCACGAACTGAGTCCTGCGGTGCTGCAGCACTCGGGCCTGGTTGATTCCCTGCGATGGGTGGCGCAGCGGACGAGCGAGCAGTTCGGATTGGATGTCCATCTGGAATCGGATGCGGAAAAGCAGGCTGAAAATGAATCCATGAAGGTGTTTCTATTCCGCTGCGCGCAGGAGCTTTTATTCAACATCGTCAAGCACGCCAAGGCGAAAAGCGCCCGAGTCGAACTTTCGAGCTCCGACGGGAACCTCGTTCTTTCTGTCATCGATCAAGGTATTGGCTTCAATCCGGAAATCCTGAATTCCTCTATCGCCAAAGCCGGGTTCGGGCTGCTGACAATCCGTGAGCGCGCACGCTATGTCGGGGGAAATCTTTCGATCGAAAGCTCTCCCGGGAAGGGGAGCCGGTTCACTTTGACGGTTCCCAAAAGCCTCCCCAAAGCCGATGAGCTGCAATTTCCGGCAGTCGAAAAACAGTCTCACATGCCTGCCCGGCGCGCTGGTTCCGCAGATCTGAAAGGCATTCGTGTGATGTTCACCGACGATCACAAGGTGATGCGCCAAGGGCTGATGAGTATGATTGCCGACCAGCCAGACATCCTGGTGGTGGGCGAAGCAGACAATGGGCGGGAAGCCCTGGAAAGAGCCCGGCAGGTAAAGCCGGATGTGATCGTGATGGATGTCGCCATGCCGGAGATGGACGGGGTGGAGGCTACCCGCCGGATCAAGGACGAATTTCCCAAAGTGCGCATCATCGGCCTTTCGATGTACGAGGATGAGCTGCTTGCCGAGTCAATGCGGCAGGCGGGGGCTGAGGTATTCTTAAATAAAAGCACCTCCTCGGCCGAACTGCTGAAAGCCATTTACGGCAAAACGGAAAATTCGAATTGAGGAGCAGGCTGCAAGCGGTCTGGACCGATAAGCGCTTCAACGGACTCCGCCTATCCGATTATGATGCATATCTGTCGGACGATCTCCGCATTGCCCGGCAGTCCCTCGACAAGCTTGACTGCTCCCGCCTGCAGGTTATCGCCATGGCATATGATTCGGTCAAAATCGACAATCTGGTTCGTTACTTGAAGTGCTCTAAAGAGGCCCCTCATGCACCAGTGGCAATAATATCGTCCATTCCATCCTGCTGGCGCTGACCACCACGGGGTTTCCGAACATGATGGCCGCCATGGGATGGATGGATGCGGTTTTCGAGGAAAAGGGAAGATACTGAAAAAAAGGGTTGGCCGAAGCACGGTTTATCGGCCAACCCCGAATTTTTTATTTGGCTTTGGTGATTTTATAGGAGCCGTCCGCGTTGAAGGTCACCTCGGCATCCAGGTAGTAGACCTCCTTGATTTCAGGACGCTTGTCCTTGATCATATAGTAGGACTCCCCGCTTCTTGCCCCGGTCGTACAGATAAAGACGATCGGTTTCCCGGTGGGAAGCGTTTGGATCTTTTTTTCCAGATCGTCCACCGGCAGGTTTACGGCCATCTTCATGGCCCCTTTCTTGAATTCATCCGAATCCCGGACATCGATGAGCATGATCGTTTCCGGCCGCTCCGAAACGATCTTTTCGAAGGTTGCGACATCGATGCTCCCTTCTTCTTTGCCCGCCTTGACTGCAGCCGTGCTCTGTTTCTCATCCGGCTTTTCCGAAGCGGCAATCCTCTTTGACCATTCGGGGTAGCCGGCGGAATAGACTTGGACGTTTTTGTATCCCAGAGCGATCGCTTTCGCCGCCGACTTGTGGCTCAGCTTGCATGTGTACCCCTCGCAGTAGAAGATCAGAAGCTTCTGCTTATCTGCGGGCAGCTTATCGCTCATCTTGTCGAACTGG
>QZKK01000023.1 GCA_003599475.1 Desulfobacteraceae bacterium | reverse complement strand
TCATTTATCCGGATCGATCCGTGCGGTGTGCCCGGACCAGAAATCATTCCTTTCCTCGATTGTCGGATCCACGATCAGGTGCAGATCCGCGGCGTCCACATCCGCATCGCAGAGCACCTTGTCTTTTGCCAGAGACGCAAAGGCAGCCAGCAGGCTGGTCTTTCCGGTCCCTCCCTTTCCACTGATGACCACCAGTTCCTTCATAGACGGGTTTCTTTCTTATTTACGATTTCTTCAATCCGAAGATAGAGTCTTCTGAATTCTTCCTTCCATTCCGGAAATGCCTCGATGATCGCATCCCCCCTGGAATAGGCTTCCGCGATGCGGCGGTCGAAGGGAATCTCCATCAGTACCGGCAAGTTCTCCTCTCGAGCATACCGCCTCACCCCGTCATCCCCCATATCCGACCGATTGACGACCAGGCCGCAGGGAATTCCGAGGGTGCGGACGGCGCCGACGGCCAGTTGAAGATCATGCAGTCCGAAGGGCGTCGGTTCGGTAACGAGCAGCACGAAATCCGCACCCCTCATGGAGGCGATCACCGGGCACGATGTTCCCGGGGGGGCATCGATGAGGGTGACCGCACCTGGCCTTCCGTATGACCGCACCTTTCGGATCAGGGGCGGCGCCATGGCTTCCCCGATCTTCAGCCGACCGTGGACGAACTCGATTCCGTTTCGATGCCCTCTTTCGACTACGCCCAATTCCCGCCCGACTTCAAACAGAGCCTTTTCCGGGCAGGCCAGAATGCAACCCCCGCAGCCGTGGCAAAGCTCACGAAAAGGCAAAACGGTCTCGGCAACGACGACGATCGCCTTATATTGGCAGATCTCGGCGCATTTTCCGCAGAGGCTGCACTTTTTCATATCGACTTCCGGAACCGGCATGGTTACGGTCTCGGTTTTTTCGACCGCCGGCCGGAGGAAAAGGTGCGCGTTGGGCTCCTCGACATCGCAGTCGAGAAGCTGCACTTCTTTGTCCAGTCCGTCTATAGAAAGCGCCATATTCACCGCAATGGTCGTCTTCCCGGTTCCCCCTTTTCCGCTGGCGACACTGATGATCATGAAAACGTTCCTTTTCAAATCACAGATGAATGGCCCTCACGCAAAGGCGCCAAGACGCAAAGGAAAAGACTAAACTTCTCATCTTCTCAACTTCTCACCTTCTTGCACCCCGCGGACTTCCGACTTCCGGCCTTCGATTTCTCTTCCTTTCTCCGCGTCCCCGTGTCTCCGTGTCTTCCCCCCTGCGGGGTCTAGTGGTCGCAGACGTTTGCCCCCGTAATCAGTCGATCCGCCAGGAGCTGCTCAACGAGAGCCTCCGGTGCATCCCCTGCGGCTCCGGTGACGACCCGGATTCCTCTTTCACCGAACAACTGCTGCGCCCGGCTCCCCATTCCGCCTGCAATCACGATGTTGGCCCCCATCTCATGCAGCCAGTTGGGGAGAACTCCGGGTTCGTGCGGAGGAGGCGTGTGGAGGGTCTTTCCGATCACCTTGCCGTTTTCGGTCTCCACCAGTGCGAACTGCTCGCAATGTCCGAAGTGAGAACAGAGCCTGCCGCCGGCAAGCGGGACGGCAACGATCACCTTTTCACCGGTAGTTGCGACCGGATTTAGGGTCTGTAAGCTTTCCTCTTTACTCCGCTTCGCCGAAGCCTCGGAGGACGTCAGCCGGATGACGGTATCCACCATCTTCTGAAATTCCAGGTTGAAGGGTCTTGAGCTTGCGGTCATCTCCTGAAGGCGTCCCGCATCCCCTGATTCGACCACTTCGGGCTCGATGGGCAGGCTTGCCAGAAGCAGGAGGTTCTCCTTTTCGGCCGTGATCCGCCCGCCGTCCCGTTTGAACAGGTCTACCCGCTCCCCGCAGTGGGGGCACAGGAGCCCACTCATGTTTTCCACCAGGCCGAGGATGCGCATATCGACCTGACGGCAGAAATTGATCGATTTCCTCACATCGGCCAGCGAGATCTCCTGCGGGGTGGTGACGATGATCGCCTTGGCATCCGGAATCGTCTGGGCTACGGTCAACGGCTCATCCCCTGTTCCCGGAGGCGAGTCGATGACGAGATAATCGAGATCCGACCAGACCATGTCGGCAATGAACTGCCGGATGACGCCGATCTTCAGGGGGCCTCTCCAGATGGTGGCCATATCCCTGTTTTCTCCCATCAGAGACTCGATCGATACAACCGACAGATGGGGCGAGCACCGGATCGGGGCCGCCTTTCCCCCGACCGAAGCCGGTTGAATCATCCCCTTGATGCCCAGGAGTCTCGGTATGCTGGGTCCGTGCAGATCGACGTCCATGAGCCCGACCTTGTATCGCTTCTCGGCAAGGGAAACGGCAAGATAAGCGGCGACACTGCTTTTCCCCACACCCCCTTTTCCGCTCATGACCAGGATTTTGTTTTTGATGCGCCCCAGGCGCTCCCGGATCTCGGCATCCTGCATCCGGCGATCCAGATCTTTTTCGTCCTTTGACTGACAATGACTCGTCTTGTCCATTTTCTTTCCGTTCCTTTCCGATAATAAAATTCTCTGCGCGAGATAGTCCTTGTCCTTTTATTAGGATTCCAGTTCCCGTATCCGCTGCTGAAGCTGCGCCATCTCCTCTTTCATCCCCTCGGCATAATCCTTCAGCAGGTTCAGCTCTTCCTTTCCGGATAGAGAGGCGGCATTTCCTGCCGATTGAAAACCTCCGGCCATCCTTCTGCCCATCCCGGCTCCGCGACCTCTTCCCCCTCCGCGGCCCATGCCGAAACCGCCTCCTATACCTCCTCCGCCCGATGAACCGTAATGTGCGGACACATTGGCTTCGGATTCAGGTCGAACCTCTCCCCGTTTGAACCTTTCTACCGCCTCCCGAGCGGTTCCCGCCTGTCCTATGACCACTTTGATCCCCGCCGCACTCAATGTCCGCATGGCGTTCGGACCGCAGTTTCCGGTAATCAGAAGCTGAGCCCCCTTGGAGGCGATAAACTGGGCGGACTGAATCCCGGCCCCGCCGCCCAGTGCGCTGTTTTCGTTCGGAAAGGCCTGAAAAGTCATATTCTCCGAATCGACGATCAGAAAGAAGGCACACCGTCCAAACCTCGGGTCCACGGTGGAATCGAGGTGGTTCTGGCCGGCACTCACTGCGATTTTCATTCTTTATCTCCCTTCCCACTTCATTTTTCTTGTTTTCGGACTGGGGTTCGGCAAATCCCTTCCGGTAAGATCGAGAATGTCTCCGATGCCGCCTGTACGGATTCTCCCTGTTTCACTTGGATATCAAAATATGTGCCAGGGTTCAGTTCCAGCTTACTCGGCATTCCTTGGAATTCGCACAAATGCCAGGCGGAACAACCGGTTGTCCCCGGGGGCATCCATGCGAATATTCGTCGACAATTCCTGCATCCTGAGAAATACGGACGGATACATTCAGGCAAATTGAAACAATATAACCCCATTTAAAATCGCATAATGCACGATTGGAGCAGGAAGAGGCGATATACTTCGAATGTTTCGGTTTTGGCCCGTCCGGAGGGGTTTCCGAATTTCGGATTTTATGTGTAGTTTCTAACAAGCCCAGCCGTGCCGCTTTCGGCCTTTGATCGGTACCAGAAACCTCAGAGAACGACACTCGCATGGAACTGGATTCACCGAGCAGGACGCAGGAGCGTTCCAAACACGTTCCCACGCAGGAGCATGGGAACGAGAAAATCCTGAACACTGAACGCTGAACACTGAACACTTGGACGGAAGTTTCACACGGGGTGTCTTGCTGCAGGACAGGATCGGTCGGTGAGAGGCGGTTCCTATGCCCTGCCTGCCGTTATCGTATCGATTGAAGCAAATCCGGGTTCATGAAGCGGGATGAGAATATCGGCCGTCTTTTTTATTTCCAGCATGATGTCATAGGAATCGTAGGCATTTACCAGTGTTCCCGGAGGAATGACCTCCATTTCCATCGCCCGTGTTTCTTTGGAAGGAAAAAAATTTTCCATGATCACGCAAAAGCCGGTAATGATCGCTTTTCCGTCGGCAGTATCCACCTGCACGGAGAGGCCCCCTTCCGTATGCACCGGAGTGTGAATCACCTTTATTCCGGGCAAGATCTCGGTTTCTCCGGTGATCGCCTCAATCCGACCATTTTCTTCGACTTCCTCGATGTAATCCTCCAAATACCGAAAATCCAGAGGGTGGGGATTGTGGATCCTTTCCAGCTCCTTCCGGTGAACATAGAAGGTGGCATTTGTGCATTTATAATCATTTTCGCAGTGATCGTTGTGCAGATGGGTGTGGATCACGGTATCGATGGCATCCGGTGTCAAACCCCATTTCTGAAGTCCCTGCTCGAAGGTGAAGATCCTGCCGCCGATCGATTTTTCTCTGTCCCTGGACTGAATAGGGCTCATTTCTCCGGTATCCACCAGAATATTTTTATCGCTCCCCTCCAGATACCAGACATAGATGGGAATTGTGTATGTATCTCCGTAACCATGCTGGTATGTCATCATACTTTTGTCAAAGATTTTGGTTCCCACAACGATCGGGTGTACTTTGTAAACGGTCATAGGATTCTCCGGGCCGATTGAATGGCGATCTCCTTTCGGCAGGTTACCGTACTCCAATTTGACATGCGGGTTAATAACCTATTTCAGGAGGCGCAACCGGTGTATCTTTCTACGCCATTCGTCGAAGGCATCCAAGTATGCCAACATGTCTTGGCATTCCGCTCTGAAAAGCTTTAAATGCCATATGCTTGAGGGAGAAAAATGGTCGTAATAAAAATGGAAAATACTCCCCTGGGTATCACAACCGATGGATTTCAAAAGTCGAACGAGCCTTTCCGCGGTCATCGGGTAGTCTTCGATATCCAGTGGCTTCGTGATGATATCGACGGTGAGGGACTTGATTTCACGATAGACCATCGGATGCCTTGCAACCGCTTCATCGGTAACGGTCAACGCGGCTTCCCAGCGCTTCCTGAGTTCATCTACCGATGGGGATTTATCCATCTCATATCCCGAGACCGCCGCTGCTTGCACGGTCGGTCGAAGAACCCCATCCCGTCGCGATGCGGCCGGAAGCTGCCGTCACATGGCCGTCTCCGGGTGGAAGACATTTACGTCTTTCAGATCGTCGCCCAGGTATGTCCTTTCATTGGGTCCGAGAACTCCCAGGGAAAGACAAATCAGCGTCCACAGGTGAACGACCGGATATCCGCCGCCGTAATGCTCGCTCAGTTCATGGATCTGGGCATGGCAGTTGTGGCAGCCCGCGATGCAATAGTCGGCTCCGGTCGCCTTGATCTGTTCGTCTTTGAGCTTCCCGTAGGCAAGACGCTGCTCTTTGAAGCCGGACTGGAGGAAACCGCCTCCGCCGCCGCAGCAGTAGTTGTTGGACCGGTTCGGCTGCATATCGATGAAGTTTTCTTCGCCCACAATCGACTTCACCACAAACCGCAGATCCTCGGCGATCGGGTCGCCATAGCTTTTCCTCACGATCTGGCACGGATCCTGGACCGTAAACTTGATCTTCAGATCCTTGTTCCAGTCGGAGTTGACCTTGAGCCTCCCTTCCCGGATCCATTTGGCATAGTATTCATAGATATTTTTGACCACGAAGGTGTGCCCGATGTTGAACTTTTTCAGTCCTTCCAGGACTGAGAAGGTTACGTGCCCTCACTCCGTATTGAGAAAAACCTTGCACCCCAAATCCTCGGCCTGCTTGGCCGATGTCTGCGTGATGTGCTTCCAGGATGGATCGTCGGCAAGAAACATGCAATAGTTTTCGCCGGCCCAGCCCTTGGACCCGTAGGTCCAGTCCACACCGGCCAGATGCAGGATTTTCCACAAAGGGACAAGTTCGTCGGGCTCTGTGACCGGTTCTCTCGAATTCTGGTTAAGGAAAAATTCAGCCCCTTGTTTATCGATAGGCGCCTGCATCTCCGCAAATTCGGGTTGAGCCTCGCGGTATTCTTCCAGCACGTCCTCCACGACAAACTGGAAATCCTCGGGACTGGTCCCCATGGCGCTGGTGCTCTCGTTTCTGAGTGCCATGTCGCAGGAACCCAATATCCCTTTGGGCCGCTGTTCCCTCGGCCGGCTCGCCCTTACGTGATATATCATCCTCGGGATATCGATTTTCATGGGACAGACATAGATGCACCGTTGACACTGGGTGCACATCCATGGCCAATCGGATTTGAGAATCTCATCGTCCAGCCCAAGTGCGGCCATCCGCAAAAACTTCCGGGGGTCCATCCCATCGAGCCCGGTTGCCGGGCACCCGGAAGAACACATTCCGCAGGTAAGGCAAAGACTCAGATTGCCGCCCTCCGGAAGAAGTTCTTTTACTTTATCCATAAAGGTCGAACGCTTTTTCCCGCCCAGCCGAATGACCGCATCGTCCATCATTTCTCCTCCCTTTCGGTTCGATATTGGTCGTAGAATCTGTGAATCCAGTCTGTATGAATCCCCTCACGGCAATCGCTCGAATCCGGAGGGTTCCGCTTCCCGGATGCGGTTTCTATCTTTAATTGTATGCTTCCATGATCTTTCGATCTTCTTCAAGGAGTTCCCCGGCGATAGCCTCCATCTTCATTTGAGCCCAAAAGGGAAGCTTTTGATGCAGACTTAAATACTTGAGAGGGATTGGATGCGTTCCGATACGAACCGGAATTCGAAAGGAGGTTTCGATGAACTCCTTAAAATGGCGGATATAGGGACACGGAGGATAACCGACAATCAATCCGGTCGCAAGATGAATGAACTCGGCTCCATTTTTTTTCATCTCTTCCGGAACGTATTCAATATTTCCTCCGGGGCACCCCCCGCAATGGGAGTATCCGACAATTTCGACGTGTTCTTTTCGGGGATATACGGAAAATGCGCCGACTCTTTCAGATAAAGCCCGAAAACATTTGCCTCCACCGCAAGTCTGATACCGTCCGCAGATGATGATCCCGATTTTAATCACGGCTTCTTCTTTCTCCTTCTTTCGGAGATAAACGGTCCTTCCAATGTGTAAAAGCAACCCGCATGATCCCTTCAGCAAACGGCATGCCAACTCGGTCATTCTTTGGGGTAAGTCAAAAGGATTAAGAGCACATATTGATTTTGCTTCTCCGTTTATTGCTTTTTCGGTTCCCGTTCAGTTTCAATGAGAGGCGCTTGGCTGCATTCATGCAGGATGCAATGGTAGTGCCATTTCTTGAATGCTGAATGCACGATTATAGAAAAGCCGAAGGAGGGAAACACTGAGGGGATCAACAGCACCCATTTGCTGTAAACTGCATCCGATAGGCCTTCTGGATATTCTTCCCGCCTGAACTAGAAGCTCAAGACAGTGCTGCCGTCGGCCAGATCGATCATCTCGTCACCTTTGGCAAATCTGGCACCCTTGACCAGGTCGGCCTCACGGATCTGACGCGTTACGGCACAGGGGGTGCATACCAGAAGGGGTACGTCGTACTCTTGAAGGAAGGCCAGGTGGTCGTCTGCCGAGTCTCCGGTGGCAGCATGCAAATGTTCGACGATGCCTCTTTTGGCAAGATAAACCGCCTCATCGAGCAGGAAAACCGCAACGTCCCGGCCTTTCTTCTTGGCGGTCATTGCGAAAAACAAGGCGCGAGTCGCTCGATTCGGATTGTCGGTGCCGCAGGATAAAACGATCAACACACGGTCGCTCATGTAAATACTCTCCTTTTATAAGCATTCCCGGACTCATCCGGATGGATGCGGAAGGATGGCAAGGCCCTTTCAGCATACTTTTTTTAACTTACTCCAATCGATCGGCAATTTCAAATCGCTGCATGGGAATCCTGCAACGAAATGACAAATCGCTTCTTTTTTGCATGAATGCACGATTTGACACCCCCCCATGGCGGTTCGATCTTTAAAGCGCTTCCGAAAGGCTCGGATCGGCCTTGTAAATTCCCGGCACGGGTTTTGCTGTAACCCCCAGCTTGATTGTCGAAGCGGTCGCAGCAGAAGCCGGAAGGCGGAATGAAAGCTCGGGGTGATGCTTTGTCCGTTAAAAGATTCCGAAGCTCGAATCGCTACAATCGTGCAAATACGCTCACAAACATAGAAATTGGAAAGGAAAGCGTATGAGTCTCCGAAAACGGCTGGCATCCGGTGATTTCGTTGTTTTAGCGGAGATGGACACCCCCAAGGGTGTGGATATCTCAGAGCTGATTACCAATGCCCGTCGAATCAAGAGCCGAGTGGATGCGGTGACGGTGCCTGACATGGACAACGGTGTAATGCGGATGAGTGCGATCGGGGGAGCCGCCTTGATGCAGCAGCAGGGCATCGAAGCCGTCATGCATGTCTGCGGTCGAGATCGAAACCGGATGTCGCTTCAGGGGGATCTTCTCGCAGCGAATGTGCTGGGCGTTGAAAATTTTCTGGTCGTCAGAGGAGAACCCATGGCAAACAGCGACCACCGCGATGCCAAACCTGTGGACGATCTGGATGAGGTCTCTTTGCTCGGAGCGATCCGGTCGCTCCGGGAAGGGGTCGATATGGCCGGATTCGAGCTCAAGGGGGCACCGCGACTCTTTGCCGGTGGGACAATCTCTCTGTGTCCGGATGATAAAACCACGGAGACGGAAATGGAATCGGCCAGACGGAAAATCGAAGCCGGGGCAGAGTTTCTTGTGGCACCGGCGATTTTCGATATCGATCATCTCGAACGATTTCTTTCCGGCTTCAGCAATCTGGGGGTTCCAATCCTTGCAACCGTTTTCCTATTAAAATCTGTGGGAATTGCCAGGTACATCTCGATCAATGAGCCTGGAGCCCGCGTTTCGGAGCGTCTCATCCGTCGCATCCGCAGGGCTTCGGATCGGGATTCGGAATGCCTGCGCATCGCAGGGGAAACCATCGCCTCGCTCAAGGGAATGGTGCAGGGGGTAAAAATCGAAACCGTGGGCTGGGAGCACCGGCTTCCCGTCATCCTGGACATGGCCGGGCTGTAGCCGGCTTTGAACCGATTTATGCCTTCGAAAACAGAACAAAGGATTTTTCATTGAACAATCGCGTGCTGATTATCGGCGGGGGGGTTGCCGGCATCAAGGCTGCAATGGATCTGTCCGAAGCCGGACGGGAAGTGATTTTGACCGATAAAGCGTTTGCCATCGGTGGGATCATGACCCAACTCGACCGGACCTTCCCCACCAACAATTGTGACCTGTGCACGCTGTCGCCGCATCTTTCGGAAAGCGGACGCCGGAAGCACATCGAGCTGCTCACCCTGACGCGTCTGACCGGAGTCAGCGGTTCTGCCGGACGCTTCACCGTCCAGTTGACCACCGAACCGAGGTATATCGATTTATCCAAATGCACCGCTTGCGGAGAGTGTGTAAAAGCCTTCCCGGAGTGGGTGCGGTTTATTCCCGGTCTCGACCACCGAGCGCCGACCTGCATGCGCTACCCCCGTGCAACACCGTATGCATTTTCGATCGATATGGAAAAGTGCACCGACCTGGAGGCCCTGATAAAGGTGTGCCCGGCCGGCGCAATTCTTCCCCGGGACGCACGGAAAACGATCGAACGGACCGCAGGCGCCATCATCCTCTCGCCGGGGGCAGCCCTCTTTGACCCGGCCATGCTGGAAAACTACGGCAAAGGGCGGCTGCCCGACGTATTGACCGGTCTGGAATACGAGCGGCTCATGTCCGCTTCGGGACCGACCCAGGGTCGACTGCTGCGCCCTTCAGACGGTGCACAGCCGCGGAAGATTGCCTGGATCCAGTGTGTGGGGTCCCGCGGGATCAATCGCGGGGATGTGCCCTACTGCTCCGGTGTCTGCTGCATGGTAGCACTGAAAGAGGCGATGGTGACCAAGGAACGGTTCGGCGAAATCGAAGCGGTCATCTTTTTCATGGACATGAGAACCTCGGGCAAGGATTATGAAAGATACTACCAGCGCGCCCGGGAGGAGTTCGGTGTGCGGTTCGTCCGCTGCCGGCCGCACACGGTCGTGCAGGATTCCAAGAGCGATCGGCTCAGTGTTTCATACGCTTCGGATGAATCTGGAGCCTTGCAGTCGGAAGAATTCGATATGGTGGTGCTTTCGACCGGGTTTCGGATCCCCCCGGATATCGTCGGCCTTTCCGAGCTTCTCGGGATTTCATTGAATCCCCACCGGTTTGCAGAATGCGACTATTTTCATCCGGTTTCGACCTCGAGACTCGGCATCTACACCTGCGGGGTCTTTCAAGGTCCAAAGGATATTCCGGAGACCATGGTTCAGGCCGGTGCTGCAGCCTGCATGGCCTCTTTGGATCTGGAGCGGAAGCTTTCCGCATCCGAAAACGGGGAAGAATACCCGCCGGAGCGTGACGTTGCCGGTGAGCCTCCTCGAATCGGTGTTTTTGTCTGCGACTGCGGCGACAACATCGGGGGGGTCATCGATGTCGACGATCTTGCCGCCTATGCGGGCCGTTTGCCCCGGGTGGCGGTGGCCGAAGTGATCGGGCACGGCTGCTCGAGGGAGTCCCTGGAGCGGATCCAAAAGACCGTTGAAAGCAGGGGCTTAAACCGCGTGGTCATCGGAGGGTGTTCTCCCCGAACCCATGAAATCGTATTCCAGAATACGCTGCGTAAAGCCGGGCTGAACAAATACCTTCTGGAGATTGCCAACATTCGGGACCAGGATACGTGGGTCCATTTCAATGACCCGGATGCGGCCGTTCACAAGGCGCGGGAGCTCATCCGAATGGCTGCGGCAAGCGTCGTGAAACTCCATCCGCTGGCGGACCAGGCGCTGCCGATCAATAAGGATGTTCTCGTTGTGGGGGGCGGAGTGACGGGGCTCAATGCTTCTTTGTTGCTGGCAGAGTCCGGTTACAGGGTCTGTCTGCTGGAAAGGGCGCAGGAGCTTGGTGGACTGGCCAAAAGAATCCGCAAGACCCTCCGCGGCGACGACGTTCAGGCCTATATGATGGGCCTGATCGAAAAGGTTCTAAACCATGACCGGATTGAAATACTGACCCGTTCGGTGATCGTCGATCATTCGGGGATGCCGGGGATGTTTAAAACGGGCGTACAGATCGGCCCGAGAATGTACTACCGGCAGATCGAACACGGTGCTACCATCCTGGCCACGGGTGCCTTGCCGAACCGGCCTTCGGAACATCTTCTGGGACGCCACCCCGCCGTCGTCACCCAGCTTGAAATGGATGAACTTCTCGAAGCCCATACAGGTACCGCTTCCTCCTGGGATACGGTCGTGATGATTCAGTGCGTCGGTTCACGGCAGCCGGAAAACCCCAACTGCTCGCGGATTTGCTGCCAGGCGGCGATCAAGAACGCATTGAGAATCCTCAAAATGAACCCGGTTGCACAGATATTTGTCCTCTTCCGGGATATGCGGACATTCGGTTTCCAGGAAGACTACTACCGGGAGGCCCGCGAGAAAGGCGTGATCTTTGTCCAATTCGAACCGGATCATGCCCCGGCGGTTGAACCGGACGGCGGAAAAGTGCGGATCACCTTCCGGGATCCCATTCTGGGAAGAAAGATCGAGGTGGCTGCGGATCGTCTGGTGTTGAGCACCGGTTTCATATCGGACGATGAGACAACCGAAGATCTGGCGGCCATTTTTCATCTGCAGCGGACCGAAGACGGCTACTTTCTGGAGGATCATATCAAGCTGAGGCCCGTGGACATGTCGGCCCCCGGGTTTTATGTGGCGGGAACCGCTCATGGTCCGAAGGGAATCGATGAAAGCATCGCCCAGGCTCAGGCCGCCGCCGCCCGGGTGCAGGCCCTGCTGGCAAAAGACGTGATCAGCATCGGCGCAAGGGTGGCCAGGGTCGATGGAAAAAAATGTGCGGCATGCCTGATGTGCGTTCGGGCATGCCCTTACGATATCCCTTTCATCAACGCAGACGGATATTCGGAGATCGATCCGGCCAAATGCCACGGCTGCGGCATCTGCGCCGCCGAGTGCCCCGCCAAGGCCATCGAGCTGATGCGTTTTGAAGACGACTGGATCCTGTCCCAGTTGGAGGGCTTGCTGGAGGGATCATTGGAAAGGATCGCCTAATGGAGGATTTCGAGCCCCTCATCGTGGCATTCTGCTGTCACTACTGCGCCTATACGGCGGCCGACATGGCAGGCAGCATGCGGCTGTGCTATCCCGCAAACGTAAAGATCATTCGCGTGCCGTGTACCGGAAAGGTGGATGTGATCCACCTGATGCAGGCGCTCCAGAAAGGTGCAGACGGCGTGTACGTGGCCGGTTGTCTGGAAGGCGACTGCCATTTTAAAAGCGGAAACCGGAAGGCGGCTCGGCGGGTGGCATCGGTCAAGCGGCTCCTCACCGAGATCGGTGTGGAACCCGAACGCGTCGAGATGTTTACCATGTCGGCCGGGATGGGAGATCGCTTCTCCCGGATCGCTTCGGAATTTACGGAGCGAATTCGAAAATTGGGGCCGAACCCCGCCCATCGCCGCACGAGCAGTACAAATCAAACGGATCCGCCTGGGCAAAATCGACAGGCGGTACAAAAAGGAGATCGGTCGATATGATTACAGCAGTCCGAAAGCCCATGGAGGAGATCCTCGCATCTGTTTCACCCTATCGAAGGATCCTTCTGGTCGGCTGCAATGAATGCGTCACCGTTTGCGCAGCCGGCGGTCGCAAGGAGGTGGGCATTTTATCCTCAGCGCTTCAAATGGCATTCATGAAGCAGGGCAAAACACTGGACGTCCGGGAGGTCACACTGGAGCGCCAGTGCGATCCGGAATATGTCGAACAGCTTGTGACGGAAATCGATCGGGTGGATGCGGTTCTCTCCATGGCTTGCGGCTGCGGCGTTCAGGAGATCGCACGCCGATTCAAGGATAAAGCCGTCTTTCCGGCAGTCAATACGCAGTTTATGGGCGCATCGGAGCGCCACGGAGTCTGGTCTGAAAGGTGTCAGGGATGCGGTGACTGCATTCTCGGCATCACCGGAGGCATCTGCCCGGTAGCGCGCTGCTCCAAACGGCTGCTGAACGGACCCTGCGGCGGCTCGACAAACGGCAAGTGCGAGATCAGCCCGGAAGTGGATTGCGCCTGGCAACTGATCTGGGATCGGCTCAAAGAGCTGGGCATCGAGAAACGCTACGAGGAGATCATCTCTGCAAAGGATTGGCGAACCGGCAGGGATGGCGGGCCTCGCAGGATCATCAGAGAGGACTTGGAATAATGGTTACGCAGAGTGCATTGGAAAAAGTACTGGCCGCAGGGCATCTGGCGGTGACTGCGGAATGCGGACCGCCGCGGGGAGCCGTACCGGAAAAGATCCGGGAAAAGGCGGAACTGCTCAGCGGGTATGCCGACGGCATCAATGTGACGGATAATCAAACGGCGATGGTCCGAATGTCCAGCCTGGCTGCCTGCATCTTTATCCGGCAGATGGGACTTGCCCCCATTCTTCAGATGGTGACGCGAGACCGGAACCGCCTGGCCATGCAGAGCGATATTCTGGGCGCCTATGCCCACGGCATCCATGCCATGCTCTGTCTATCCGGCGACCACCCGCATTTTGGGGACCATCCCATGGCGGCCAATGTTTACGACCTCGATTCGATCCAGTTGATTCAGACGGTCCGGGGCATGCGGGACCATGGCCGGTTTCAGGGTGGAGACGAGATCCTGAACCCGCCGAAGATGTTTATCGGGGCTGCGGCGAATCCTTTTGCAGACCCTTTTGAGCTGCGGGTAATGCGGTTAGCCAAAAAGGTCAAGGCCGGTGCCGATTTTATCCAGACGCAATGCATTTATAACCTGGAGAAGTTTGAAAGATGGATGGCGGGGGTGCGCGAGCGCGGACTTCATGAAAAGGTCTATATTCTGGCCGGCATCACCCCCATGAAATCCGCCGGAATGGCCCGGTATATGAAAAATAAGGTGCCCGGAATGGATGTACCGGATGAAGTCGTCAAACGAATGGCGGGGGTCTCCAAAGAAAACCAGGCAAAAGAGGGCATCAAGATTGCAATCGAAACCATCGAACGGCTGAAGACCGTAGAAGGTGTGAAAGGTTTTCACATCATGGCCATCGAATGGGAGCAGAGGGTACCGGAGATTGTCGAAAGCGCAGGGCTTTATCCACGCCCCCAGCTTTGAGCACGGTTATAAACCCGGCCGGCAGCCTCCAAAGCGGCCGGTTTGATCGAATCAGAAACTGCCGAAGAAGAATGATCTTTTCGGCTTTGCGTGAGGTGAAGTTTCGTAAGCTCTTCGTTTGATTATTTCTTCATTTGAATACTTTGTCTTATTGTTTGGATTTTGGTGCTTGGATTTTAGAATTTTCTTTGAGCGAGGTTGAAGTTTCTAACAAGTGACGGGTGCCTTTACACCCCATTTTGATAGAAGGAGAAAAACAATGCCCGAACAGAAGCTGATTCTTGTAGTGGATGACGATCCGGACCTGGTGGAATCCGTCTCCATGAAGCTCGAAAGCCAAAACTACCGGATCGCAAAGGCCTATGACGGTGTCGAGGCCTGGGAAAAAATCAGGGAAGAAATGCCGGATTTGATTCTACTCGACGTCATGATGCCGAGAAAAAACGGATACGACCTCTGCCGGGAGATCAAAAAAGATCCGAAATACAAAAATGTGAGCGTACTCCTGCTGACCGCCGTTGCCGAGAACGTTCCGAAAACCAACTATACGCATATGGATGGGAAAACGACCTTGGCGGATGATTTCATTGCCAAGCCCATCGACCTCGACAAGTTGATGGCGCTTGTTGCGGAGCAGTTCGAGTAGAATCCGGGGAAATTCCCGCATGGCTCGAATCCGACAGGCGGTTTACAGCTGTTTTCAAGGACCCCACTTCGGAGACCGGTACGGGATTGCACAGGCCGTATTCCAGACCCTTAAAGACCCATCGATCCCCGTGCTTGCATCGGAGTTTTCGCAATCCGCCGTCATTCTCGCACTGCCGGGGGGGGCGGCCGAGGCTGCCAAGGAGCGGTTGTCCGAGGTTTTTCAGGTACCCTCGCACCAGCCGATTCAAACCCCGATCCAAACCATTCGATCGGACAAAAGAGAATAACCTTATGAGTGCGCAGCGAGAATCGAAGCTTTCACTTATCAAGGAAGAAGATTGGCGCCTGCGGGTATTCGACTCGCTCTCATTTCCCACGCTGATTTTGAAGCCCGACAAGGTGGTGTTGACGGCCAACCGGGTCTTTTTGGAAAAATACAGGATCCCCTTGGAAAAACTTGTCGGCAAGACCTGCCATGAAGTGTTTTACGGAACGCAAAAATGCCCGCACAGCACCTGTCCCTTCCACAAGGTCATAAAGGAGCGAAAGGGGCAATCGATCCTGCGGAGAAACTTTACCCGGACCGGAAAAAGAACCTGGGAGGATCGTGTTTTTTCACCGATTCTCAATGAAGCCGGGGAAGTCGCCTATGTGATGGAAAGCATTCGGGATGTAACCCATGTGAAAATGCTGGAGGTCACCTTAAAGAAAACCCAGTTGTTTTTCGAAAAGGTGATTCAAAGTTCCGCAATGGCCATCGTTGCCGCAGACCGGTATGCGAACATCCTGCTCATGAATCCCTCGGCAGAGGATCTTTTCGGCTACGCCGCCGAAGATGCGATCCATCATTTGACTGCTGACCAACTGTATCCTCCCGGCGTCGCACAGGATATCATGCAGTATATGCGAGGTGAAAATCACGGTGGTCCGGGAAAACTCGCCAGCAGACGGATCAATATTCTAAACGCCGGAGGGGCGGAGATTCCGGTTGAGCTGACCGGATCCATCATTTACGAAGACGGCGAAGAAGTGGCAACGATGGGAATTTACCGGGACTTGAGAGAACAGATCGCCGTGGAAAAAAGGCTTGCCGAAGCACGCGCCCAACTCACACAGTCGGAGAAGATGGCCTCCATGGGTCAACTGGCGGCGGGGGTGGCCCATGAGCTCAACAACCCGCTGACCAGTATTCTTTTCGATGCCAATCTGGTAAGGGACAGCCTGCAGGAAGAAGATCCGAACCGGGAGAACCTGAACCTGATCATGCAGGATGTTTACCGCTGCAGAGAAATCGTGAAAAGTCTGCTGGCTTACAGCCGCCAAACCAGCCCGATGAAAGGGGTCGTTCAGATCAATGATTTGTTGGAGCAGAGCCTTTTGCTCATCCGGGACCAGAAGCTGTTTGCCAACATCAGGATTGTAAAGGAGCTCTCAGACGAAATGATGCTGATTCGCGTCGATAAGAATCAGATCAGCCAGGTCGTCATCAATCTGGTGTTGAATGCCATCGACGCAATGGACGGTAAGGGTACCCTGAGCTTTCGGACCTATCGTGACAAACGGCAGCAAAAGGTCTATCTGGAAGTTTCGGACACCGGGTGCGGTATTCCGGAAAAAAATCTGTCGAAAGTTTTCGATCCGTTTTTTACGACCAAGGCGGTGGGGAAAGGCACCGGAATGGGTCTGAGCACCGCCTACGGAAACGTCATCGAGAACAAGGGAAACATCTGCGTGAAATCGTCCAGTCCTCAGGGAACAACCTTTCTGATGGAATTTCCCCTGTATCAACCCTCAGATGAATACCCGACGGTTTAAATCGGGTGCACCGTCCGAGGCGGCAAGGAAATCCCGGTCGATCGGCGGCCGCAATTGAAGAACCCTGCAGCATGCTGCAGGGAATCTCCGACCGTAAGGACTTTTGTTTAATTTTTATATTCGCTCGCTAACCCCGCAGCAAGCTGCGGGGAATGCGCTCGCTGTTGCGGTTCAGCGGGAGAGATTCCAAAATCGAGAGGAAGAAATGACTGAAGCAACAGATTCGACATTGCCGTTTAAGCCGAAAATCCTGATTGTAGATGACGAGAAGCGCATTCGAGACACCTGCAGCCGGATGCTGGCCGACGAGGGCTTCGAGGTCGCCCGGGCGGACAGCGGAGAGAGCGGCCTTGAGATGATCCGGCGAGAACATTTCGATATCGTTCTGCTGGATCTGATGATGCCGGGGATGTCCGGGATGGACACCCTGGCGCACGTTCGGGGATTGCATCCGGATACCGTTGTGATCGTGATCACCGGATATGCGACGCTGGATCATGCCGTCGAAGCCATGAAGAAAGGGGCCTTCGATTTCATCGCCAAGCCCTTTTCTCCGCAGGATCTTCGCATGATGATCGCCAAGGCCGCCCGGTTTATCGGAACCCTTCAGGATATCGCGACGGAAAAATCCCGCATGCGTGTATTGATCAATCACTTAGGGGACGGGGTACTGGCCACGGATGCAAAAAAACAGGCCGTCCTCGCAAACCCTGCATTTTTAAAGATGGTCGGCCACCAGGGCGCAGGGGTGCTCGGCCGCCCGGTCACCGAATGGCTTGAAAACGGCATTCTGCTTGAAATGATCGACCGGGTGTTGACCATGGCGTCAGCAGAGTCTGTCGAGTTGAGCGGAGAGATCGAGACGGTCAACGGGCACTCTTCAAAAAAAATCCTGCATGCCCGATGCATTCCCTTTCGTGACCGGATGGGACGGAACCTCGGCGCAGTGGCCTTGCTGAACGATATTACGGTGCTCAAAAAGATCAATCAGGTGAAATCCGATTTTGTTTCAATGGTCGCACATGAGATCCAGGGGCCTATGAATACGACGTTGGCACAGATAAAAACCATTACAGACGGGCTTGCCGGCCCTCTTACGGACAAACAGCGGCACATCCTCACTCGAACGTCCGAACGGATCAAATCCCTGTCCGAAATGGCCGCGGAACTGCTGGATCTGGCAAAGATCGAATCGGGTCTGATCACATTGGAAAAGGAAACCTTCGATCCGGGTGATCTCCTGAAAGAGCAGGTGATTTTGCATCAGGCCCAGAGCGTGGAAAAGAATATTGCGCTTACTTTGGATCCGATTCCCGAATTGCCCCTGTTGATGGCCAACCGGGTCAATATGGAAGAGGTCGTATCCAACTTAATCAGCAACGCCATCCGATATACCCCGGAGGGGGGCCGGGTCCACGTTTCCGCCGAAACGGATAACGTCTCCCTATTCATTCGGGTGAGCGATAACGGAATCGGGATCGCACCGGAGGAGAGCAAGCTCATTTTTAAACGGTTTTATCGTGTAAAAAGCGATCAGACCCGCCATATCGCCGGCACGGGCCTGGGACTTCCGATCGTAAAAAGCATCGTGGAGGCCCACAACGGATCGATCGGGGTGACGAGCAAGCCCGGATCCGGAAGCACCTTTACGGTTCGCCTGCCCATTCTTTCGGCTTCGGTGTAAGTGCAGGCTTCTTGCTATTCTGTTGATGCGGTCTGTCCGATCACAAAGCCTTTCGAAAAGCCCCCTGTACCGGCAGGTGTGCCGGCGATCTGTGCCAGGTATGCTGGACCGAGATTCTGGATGTGATTGCTTACATTTTCGAAGTAGTTTAAATGGAGCTGTTCTTCATCGATTATCTGTTCGAAAAGCTTCATCGTCGTGCTGTCCCCGTTTTCCCTGCACACCAGAATAAATCGATTGTATTTTTCGATGGTGTCGTCTTCGAGGTTGAAGTCATGGAGAAAAATCTGATCGGGTTTCTGCCCTTTCTGGACTTTCTGGGTAAACTCGGTGATCGGTTCGCCCCCGATCTCTTTGATCCGTTCGGCGAACATTTCCGCATGCCGCATCTCATCGATGGCGATCAGTTTGATGTTTTTGGCCAGTTCACCGTAATCCATGTCGTCGAGATTGTAGTGCTGATTCATGTATTGATTGATCGCATGGAGCTCCATTCCCCTTGCTTCGTTCAATACTCCGGTTACCTTCTCTTTTCGTTCTTCACGAGGGGTTGCCGCCATTTAGATCTCCTTTCTTTTTATACTATCGGTTGGCTTCAATACACGTACACAGAATGTTTCTATCAAAAATAATTTTCTTCATGATCGACGCCTTCGATCTTTTTCGTGGTAATTTCATTTTTCACATCCCAGGTTTCTGAGAGACAAAATCGATGGATCTAACAATAATTGTCCCTTATCCGTGCAAATTGAAGTATTTTAAATTTATGATCCCGTGCATAATGCACGATTAGGTCCACCGAGAATGAAGCAGTTTATCCTTTTTATTTCTGATTTACTTCTGAATCGGGCATCCATAAACATGCTGCCGGCTCGGATGATGATACAGGAGCAATGGGCATGCCAACAATTCTTTGGTCACAGTATAGCGACAACAGAACGACGATATGGGAGCTTGGGGATGAATGATGCTTTCGATTACAGACGTGCCGCAATTCGATTTCTTTTGGTTGCAGATTGCCGGCACGCGATTTGCTAAGCTTGCTTTATTTGATTCATCCGGAGCAGAATGCATATGAATACGTTCGAGAAAGGAGAAAGTGAAATGAATACTGCAACCGGTCGCGTGACGATCCTCACAGACAACGTGGTTCCGGGGAAGAGCGAGGCCATCGGTGAACATGGGTTTTGTGCTTATGTAGAGACCCGGAACGGGAATTTCCTCTTTGACACCGGGCACGGCAAAACCGTTGTTCACAATGCACTGCTGTTTAAGAAAGATCTGAGCCGGATCAATAAGATCGTACTCAGCCACGCCCATGGGGACCATACCGGTGGGTTGCCGGAGGTGCTGCGCTGCAGGAGTCAAAAGCAGATCGATGTGTATGCGCATCCGGATATTTTTTCATACGCTTTCACGAAGAAGAAGGAAGGGGAAACCTATAACGGCATTCCTTTTACGAGAGGCTATCTGGAAAAAATGGGAGCGCGATTCATCTTCAATCGGGAATGGGTGGAAATCGAAAGCGGGATCTATCTGACCGGCGAGGTACCACGCAATACCGCTTTCGAGCGCGCCGACATGGCGGATCGGTTTGTCCGCCGGAATGGAGAGGAAGTCCCGGACATCATCTTAGATGACCAATCGATGGCGATCTGCACCGGAAAGGGGATTCTGATCGTCTTGGGGTGCGCCCATTCCGGTATTGTCAACGTAGTGAACCACATCATCCAAAATGCCGGGATCGAAGCCATATACGGCATTGTCGGAGGCACTCATCTCGGATTCTCGGAAGAGGCCCAGTTGCGGGAAAGCATCAATGCCTTAAAGTCATATCGGATTCAGCACTTCATCCCTTCCCACTGTACCGGTTTGGAGGTGATTTCCCGAATGAAACAGGAGTTTGAAAAAGCATTTCGGTTTTCCCATGTCGGGTTGAGTTTGGAATTTTAAGATCGTCACGGGCACGTGCGTGCGGTGTTGACACAAGGATCTTTAGGGATTCAGAAAATTCAATGCACCGTTTTAACAATCTGGAACTCAGGAACTCACGAAAGAGCCACAAAGGGTGTAACAATATAAACCCTCCCTGATTTCCTGAGTTCCAAATTTGTGTTGTCTTTGCTCTTTGCGGCTTAACGGTATTTCGGAATATTCCGAATCCCTTAGAGCCGCATTTTCCTTGAAATTCGGTCCGAATCGGTCTTAAATAGAATCTGTTCTGATAGCAATCGCTCAGTCCCTGAGGCGGGAGGGGGATGCAGGACATGCCGATAACAACCATGAATATGTCGACCCGATATTCTCTATCTGTGTTTATCTGTGAAGATCTGTGTCCCCCTTAAAAAACATATCTGCGGGAATCTGCGTATGCGAACTGGAACTTTCAGATAGCCGCACTGTTTATTGCGTTACACTTTTCCGCAGCCGTACGAGTTTGAATCTTATTTTTTAAACTCGGAAAGGCATCGATATCGGTATGCGGCAGAAAAAGTGCGGATGTGAATTCTTCCATAAACTGGTTATTGGTGGAAAAGTCGATGTACGTCATGCTGTGTGAGACCTGCAAAGCTTCCTTTCGGTATTCGTCGGAAAGCAGTGCCATATAGGAACCTGCAATCGAGGTGTTTCCAAGATAATGGAATTTCTTGCGATCGATATCCGGGAGCAGGCCGATGAAAATCGATTTTTCGATGTTCAGGTATTTGCCGAATCCGCCCGTGATAAAAACCCGATCCACCATTGAAAAATCGATTCCGGCCTGTTTGAGCAGGACGGTGAAGCCCGCATAGACGGCCCCCTTGCTCAGGATGATGTTTTTGATATCCGATTCGGTAAAGACGATATCCTCCTGCATGGCCGTATGATCTGCAAAAACAACGACGTAAGCGCTTTCATCGCCGACTTTCGAGATTCTCGGATGGGGGGTGTCCACCCTGAACCGGCCGCTCTGGTCGATGATTCCGGCAAAAAGCATTTCAGAGAGTAAATCGATCATCCCGGAGCCGCAGATGCCTCGCGGGGGCACCCCGGATACGGTGGAAATGTCCGGTGCCAGCGTATTGGGGTCGATGGATATTTTCTCGATGGCGCCCTCTTCGGCGCGCATTCCCCAGCGCACCCCGCCGCCCTCGAAAGCCGGACCTGCCGAGCATGAAGCGGTCATCAGCCAATCCTTATTGCCCAGAACGATTTCTCCGTTTGTGCCGATGTCGATAAAAAGGCTATATCCGGATTTCCCAAAGGCAATAACCTGTTGAAAGTGCGCCGTTATTGGTATCTTTTGGGTCCCTGTATGAGCGGATTTTTAAATAGA
>QZKK01000087.1 GCA_003599475.1 Desulfobacteraceae bacterium | reverse complement strand
GGAGCATCGGCAACAGTACCTGCACGAATATCGTTTTAGTCATTTGGATTTTTTTCTATTCGGATTTGTTTCGTGCTTCGATATTCGAATTTCGAATTTTACATGGTGTTTTTTGTATGGATGCCTTCTTTTCCGACAAACATCGCTCGGTACGCCGATCGGTCAAGGCATTTTGCGACCGCGAAATACTGCCGATCGCACAAGAAATCGACCAGGAAGCCAGCTTCCCATGGGAAGTCGCCGAGAAAATGGGAAGACTGGGATACTTCGGAATCCAGGTTCCGCGCGAACTGTCCGGTGCCGAGCTCGACACCGTCAGCTATATGATTCTCATCGAAGAAGTCTCGAAGGCCTCGGCGAGCCTCGGACTCTGCCTGAGCGTCCACAACAGCGTTGCCGTTTTTCCGATCCAGGCATTCGCGACGGAAAAGCAGAAAAAGAAATGGCTTCCTCTGCTTGCCAGAGGACAGAGCATCGGCGCATTCTGCCTGACCGAACCCAATGCCGGCTCAGACGCCTCCGGACTCGAGGCCACCGCCATCCGTGACGGAGATCATTACGTGGTCAACGCCAACAAGGTGTTTGTAACCAACGGCGGGATCGCCGATATCTGCCTGATGTTCGTCCGCACCGATCCGGCAGCCGGCCGGAAGGGGATCAGCGTGCTGGTGGCGGAGCGCGGAGGCCCGGGGTTCGTCATCGGAGATCTGGAGGATCTGTGCGGGGTTCGGGCCAACCCGGTCTGCTCCATCCGGCTCTATGACTGCAGGATCCCTGCCGCCAATCTTCTCGGAGAAGAGGGGATGGGGCTTCGGATCGGGCTGGCGGCTCTCGATGCAGGACGCATCGGAATCGCCGCCCAGGCGGTGGGGATCGCACAGGCGGCCCTCGAGGAATCGGTCCGATATGCGAAACAGCGCCGCCAATTCGGAGCCCCTATATCAAACCACCAGATGGTCCAGTCGATGATTGCCGATATGGCTACCCAGGTGGATGCGGCCCGTCTGATGGTGTACCGGGCTGCGGTATTGAGAGACCGGGGGCGGCCCTTTTCGCAGGCTGCGGCAATGGCAAAGCTTTTCGCATCGGAAGTGTCGACCACCGTCACCGACCTGGCCGTGCAGATTCACGGCGGCTACGGGTATTCAAAATCTTATCCGGTCGAACGCTATTTCCGGGATGCCCGGGTCACACGGATTTATGAAGGAACGTCCGAGATCCACCGGATCGTCATCGCGCGAGGGGTACTGGGGTAGCGAGGTAGACACGATGGCACACATAATCGTCTGTATCAAAGCGGTCATGCTCGAGGCGCCGACCGGGCGCCGGATTCGTACGTCCGAGAACTGCGACCTGAACCCTTTCGACCGACCTGCCGTCGATATGGCGCTCCGGCTCCGTGAGTCCCTCGGCGGAACGGTGACGGCACTTTCCATGGGCCCGGATTCGTGTGAGTTCGCCGTCTGCGATGCCATCGCCATGGGGGCGGACCGCGGGATTCTTTTAAGCGATCGGGCGCTTGCCGGATCAGACACCCTGGCGACCACTACGGCTTTATCGGCCGCGATCCGGAAGCTTGCCCCTTTCGACCTTGTCCTTTTCGGTATGCGAAGCAGTGACAGCGATTCCGGTCAAGTCGGCCCTCAGACGGCGGTTCTTCTCGATATCCCGATGGTCACCGGGGCTATTTTCATCGAAAAAACCGACTCGGGCCTGACCGTGCTGCGGCGCTCAGACGGGTTTCTCGACACCTTCGCGGTTTCTTTTCCGGCAGCCATGACCATTCATTCCTCCGCCGGGCAGCCGTCCGATGCCGGGCTGCCGGGGATATCGAACGCATATGGAGGGCATTTCGTGGAAAAGTGGAGCCTGAAGGATCTTGGACTGTCCGCAAGACAGGTGGGTGAAATCGGTTCTCCGACCCGTCTCATTTCCCTGACGCGTGTAAAGCGGGAGCGGAAATGCGAGTTTATCGAGGGCGAAAACGAACAGCAGGCGGAGACTCTCATGCAGCGCCTGCTCGATTCGGGGTTGATCGGATAAGGATTCATGGATCACATCTATTCCGACATCTGGGTTTACGGGGACTTAAGAAGCGAACGGTTTTACGGGTTCAGCCTCAAGATCCTTTCTGCAGCCGTAAGTCTTGCCTTGAACACATCCGGACAGGCGGTCATGGTGCTGTTTGAAGCACCGGATAAGCCGGATCCGGAAAAATCGCCGGAAGCTTCTCGAAACGTTGCCGTTTCGGAAGCACAGAAGGCGGCCGTCTCCCACGGCGCCAGCCGGGTGTCCATTTTCGAGAGCAGGCACTTTTCCGAGGTGCGGGCCGATGTTTACGCGGCCGCCCTGGCAAAAGCGGTGAAGTCCCGCAAACCGCTTCTGGTGATATTTCCTTCGACCGAGTTCAACCGAGAGCTGGGCGCCCGGGCCGCCAGGCTTTTGCACGCCGGCATGATTTCCGACTGCCTGAACCTGAAGCTGACCCCGGAAGGCATCGGAGCCGCCTGCCCCTCATGGGGAGGCGAGATATTGGCCGAGATCGGCTTTACCGGAAAGCCTCGAACCGGCTTTGCCACGGTGCAGCCCCACGCCTTCCAGGCATTGAATGTGTCGGGCAAACCGGGCACCGTGGAAAGAATCGAGATCGGAACGTTTAAAATGCCCCAGGGGATCCGCCGGATCGCAAGCGCCGTGGAGCCTGCCGAGCAGCGCAAGCTTGAGGATGCAGAGATCGTGGCGGTCGGGGGCGCGGGATTGGGTACCGCGGAAAGCTTTGCCATGGTTCGGCAGCTTGCGGCGACATTGGGAGCAGAGGTGGCTGCAACCCGTCCGCCGGTTCTTCAGCATTGGGTGGACGGGGATCTTCTCATCGGGCAGACCGGCAAAACGGTTCGTCCGAAGCTGCTCTTTTCAATCGGCACCTCCGGAGCTGTCCAGTATACGGCCGGGATCATGGAATCCAAGAAGATCGTTGCCGTCAACCGGGATCCGGCTTCCCAGATTTTTCAGATCGCCGATATCGGTGTGGTGGCCGATGCAAAGGCGTTTCTGCCGGTTTTCATCTCGAAGCTCCGGCAGCGGATGATGCGAAACCTCGCCGACGCGCTCCCGGATTGGAACTCCACGCAGGAGACCGGCTTCGGAGCAAAGATGCAGCGGCTCAGGGAAGCGCATGCATTCTCCGTTTCCTCTCTGGCCGAGGCGACCGGGCAGTCCCCGGAATTTATCGAACAGGTGGAAAAAAACGAGGTCTCTCCATCGGTGAGCTTTCTGCTCCGCCTGGCCAGTGCGCTGAAAGTGGATCCCGGAACATTTCTGAGAGAAGAGGAAAAGACCAGAATCCGCAACATGCGCGCCCAGGCCTACATGAAGCGGACGCAAAGCTACAACTACCATACGTTGACGAGCGGTTCGGAAAACGATCATCTGAGGGCGTTTCTGGTAACCATCGAATCGAGGCAGACCCATAAACCGGTTGCCTATAAGCACGAGGGAGAAGAATTCGTCTATGTCATCGAAGGGCATGTGGAATTGAAACTTGGGGGAAAATCACAGGATCTGAAACCCGGAGAGTCGGTCCACTTTCATTCGGATATTCCACACAAGCTGAAAAATTTATCCACAGAAACCACGCGCCTGCTGGTGGTGCTGTATACGATATGAGTGTTCAGAGTTCAGCGTTCAGTGTTCAGGAAAGAAAGCTCTTATGGAGTTTCTTGTTCGATCAAATGCCGGAAGCGGGACGGCTGGGTCTGTGTGAAACTACATGAACGTCCGAATCCCGTTGGGGCAGGAAACGATTCTTTCTTTGCATCTTCGCGCCTCTGCGGGAGGTATCGATCCTGCAGTTTCATACGATCGCTGAAGCGAACGTGGACACTTTCAACCAATAAGCGGCAACATCATAACCTCACCGACTCCTCTTGGAAACGGCTGCCCAAATTCAATCATCACCGACGCTGAGCCGAAAGCTGCGCGTATTTATTCCGTTTGCGCTCGGGTACTTTCTTTCCTATCTCTTTCGAGTCGTCAATGCGGTCATCGCACCCGATCTGACCGCGGATCTCAGCCTGGATCCTTCCCAGCTTGGGATGTTGACCGCCGCCTATTTCATATCGTTTGCCGCATGCCAGCTCCCCCTGGGGATTTTGCTTGACCGCTTCGGCCCCAGGAGAATCGAATCGGTTCTGCTGCTGTTTGCAGGCGCAGGCGCACTCTTTTTTGCCGGATCGGAGAGCCTCCCGGGGATCGTTTTCGGGAGAGTATTGATCGGATTCGGAGTCTCCTCCTGCTTGATGGCCGCCTTCAAGGCCTATGTGCTGTGGTTTCCGAAAGAACAGTGGCCCAAGATCAACGGATTTCAAATGGCGGCCGGAGGACTCGGCGCCCTGACGGCCACCGCTCCGGTGGAGGCCATGCTGTCTGTAACCGACTGGAGAGGCGTCTTTTCGATTCTGGCCGTCCTGACCCTTGCCGTTTCGGCTTCCGTTTTCTTTGTGGTTCCGGAAAAAGAACGGGAGCCGGAGGCCCGTATGCCGGAAACCCGTCTATGGGATCCGCTAAGGGGAATCGTCCAGGTATTCTCCAGCCTGGCATTCTGGCGGGTTGCCCCCCTGACCGCAGCCAGCCAATCGGCCTTTCTTTCGGTCCAGGGTCTGTGGTCCGGGCCGTGGCTCCGGGATGTCGCGCTGCTGAATCGATCCGAAATTGCCGGGGTGCTCCTTCTGATCGCAGCGGCCATGGTGGCAGGGTTTATCCTTCTTGGCACGCTTGCCGGACATTTGAACCGGAAAGGGATCGATCCGACGAAAACCGCAGTTATCGGAATGGCGCTCTTTATGTGCCTTCAACTGGTAATGATTCTGGAGATTCGATCCCTGACCGTTCCGCTGTGGATCCTCTACGGTTTCTTCGGCACTACGGGAATCATCTCCTATGCGGGGCTTTCCCAGCAGTTTCCGCAGCATTTGACGGGAAGGCTGACAACAGGGCTCAATCTGCTGGTTTTCGTATCCGCTTTCGCGGTGCAATGGGCCATCGGGGCGATCATCGATCTTTGGCCTGTCGGTGAAAATGGAAATTACGCCTCTGCAGGGTATCGGGCGGGCTTCGTCCTGATGCTGGGCTTTCAGATCATCTCACTCGTCTGGTTTTTCCTTGCCGGAAAAATCGGCCGGAGTGCAAACGAATCCTTTCCGCACACCGATCGATCCCCGCAAAATCCTTGACAAACCGGTGCTCGAACCGATAGATGCCGTACAGCCGGTATCAATCCGGAGATTCGAACCGGAGATTCGAAACAAATCAAAAATCAAATGTCTCGTGACAAAAAGAAGGCCATTTGCGGTGTAGACAAAAGGAAACCCACGATGGGAATCGATTCGCAAGCTGTTGATGTACTGGTCGTCGGGGGAGGAAACGCCGCCCTGTGCGCCGCGATGACGGCAAGTGAAGCCGGTGCCAGGGTCTTGGTGCTGGAATGCGCACCCAAAGCGTTTCGTGGTGGAAACAGCCGCCACACCCGTAACCTGCGCTACCTGCACAGGAGGGAAAACCCTTTCCTGGTCGGGTCCTATCTGGAGGATGAATTCTGGGAGGACCTGTTGCGCGTGACCGGTGGGCAGACCACCGAGCCGCTTGCCCGCCTCACGATCCGACAGTCGGAAAATGTGGGGCAATGGATGGAAGCGCACGGCTGTCATTTCCAGCCGCCCCTTCGCGGCACACTCCATCTGGGCAGGACAAATGCGCATTTTCTCGGCGGGGGAAAGGCCTTGATCAACGCCTATTATGCCACCGCCCAAAGGCTCGGGGTTGAAATCCTGTACGATGCCGAGGTTCACGATCTTGAGATTCAGGATGGAAAGTTTCATTCGGCGGCTTTCTCCCACCAGGGGGTCACCCGCAGCGTGCGGGCGAAAACCATCGTGACGGCCTCGGGTGGATTTCAGGCGAATCTTTCCTGGCTGAAATCCTGCTGGGGGGAGGCGGCCGACAATTTCATCATCCGCGGGACTCCCTACGACAAAGGGGCGGTGCTCAAGATACTTCTCGAAAATGGGGCAAAGCCGGTGGGCGATTCGCGCCAGTGCCATGCCGCCGCCGTGGATGCACGAGCGCCCAAATTCGACGGCGGGATCGTCACACGCCTGGATTCGGTTCCGTTCGGAATCGTGGTCAACAGAGACACCCGACGCTTTTACGATGAAGGCGAGGATTTCTGGCCGAAGCGGTATGCCATCTGGGGGCGGCTCATCGCCCAACAGCCGGATCAGACCGCCTACTCGATCCTCGATTCCAAATCGATCGATCTCTTCATGCCTTCCGTTTTTCCGCCGCTCGAATCGCAGACGCTCGGCGGGTTGGCCTCCAAAATTGGACTGGACGGGTCCGGGCTGGAAGAAACCGTCCGGGTATACAACGGCTCCACGCGGGAAGGCAATTTCGATCCGTCGATCCTGGACGAATGCAGGACGGAGGGGCTTGAAATTCCGAAGAGCCATTGGGCCCGGCCGCTCGATACCCCTCCTTTCTACGGCTATCCCCTGCGCCCGGGGATCACTTTCACCTATCTCGGGGTGACCGTAAACGACAAGGCCCGCGTGATCCTGCAGGACGGTCGGGCCGCATCCAACATTTTTGCAGCCGGCGAAATCATGGCGGGAAATATTCTGGGCAAGGGGTATCTGGCCGGATTCGGGATGACCATCGGAACTGTTTTCGGCCGGATTGCCGGAGGGGAGGCGGCGCATCATGCCATTCGATGATTTGGTTAAAGAGGCGGGAAGAGTGATGGTCATCTGCAATGCCTGCCGGTATTGCGAGGGCTACTGTGCGGTCTTTCCGGCGATGGAGCGCAGGAGAACCTTCTCGGAAAAGGATTTGAAGTACCTGGCCAACCTCTGCCACGACTGCCGCGGATGCTACTATGCATGCCAGTATGCGCCCCCGCACGAATTCGATCTCAATTTCCCGAAGGCGCTCGGCGAGCTTCGCCTGGAAACCTACCGGCAATTTGCCCGGCCCGGCTTTCTTGCCGGGCTGTTTCGGCGAAACGGAACCGCCCTTTTCCTGATCTCGATGCTCGGCATCGCGGCTGTTTTTCTGCTTGCGCTGATGCTTCAGGGGGTCTTCCCTCTTTTTTCCGCACATGCAGGAGAAAACTCCTTCTATCGGGTGATTCCCTACCTTCTGATCGTGCTTCCGTTTTCCGCAGTTGCGCTCTATGCCCTGGCATGCATCGTTTCCGGGATGATCGCCTTCTGGCGGGAAATCGGCGGCACCCCGAGGGAGCTGGCCGATTTCGGCGCGAATCGGAAAGCGATCGGGGAGGTCCTGCGCCTGAAATATCTGGACGGAGGCGGATACGGGTGCAATTACCCGGACGATCGATTCAGTCTGATCCGTCGCCGGTTTCATCACCTGGTCTTTTACGGCGTTCTGCTCTGTTTCGCTTCCACGACGGTTGCCGCCGTTTATCATCACCTGTTCCACTGGAATGCGCCGTACCTGTTTTTCAGTTGGCCGGTTGTTTTGGGGACCGCAGGCGGCCTGTCGCTTCTAGCCGGAACCGCGGGGCTGCTGTATCTCAAACAGCGGATGGATCCCGAACCGGCTGTCGTGCGCTCTTATGCGATGGATGCCGGTTTTCTGGGGCTCCTTTTTCTGACGAGTCTAACCGGCTTCTTGCTGCTTTTCTTGCGGGAAACTCCGGCGATGGGGATACTCCTTACGGTTCACCTGGGGCTTGTGCTGGGTCTTTTCATCACGCTCCCCTACGGCAAATTCGTGCACGCGGGATACCGATACCTTGCACTGATGCGGAACGTACGCGAAGAGGCCGGCGAGAAACCGAGCTGATCAATTATAGGGGTGTAGAGCGTGCATGGTTACGGTTTTGCTCAGGCCATCTCCAAAACTCCTTTTAGTGGGTCTGCTCTTTTTCCCACTCAAGGTCGTAGCTGGTGCTCCGCCCGCCTCCCGGATTCAGCCGTAGGATTCCCTTCTCCACCAGAGCGGCGATCTCCCGCTGGGCGGTCGCCTTGCTGACCCCGGCGAGGCCCGCGTACTTGCGGGTCGTCATTCCTCCCTCGAAACCTGCCGGGCCGGCATCGAGCAACCGATTCAGCACCTTGCACTGTCTCTCGCTAAGACCGGCCGAGGCGTGATGCTGCCAAAAGCGGCTCCTGAACAGCACCCCGGCCAGGATTCCTTCGGATTTCATCACTGCCCGCTCGAAACAGCCCAAAAACCACTCCATCCAGGCAGTGACATCCTCATCTTCCTTCTGGCACTTTTCCAGTACGGAATAGTATGCATCCCTCTCGGCCATTGTCTGCGTGGAAAGGCTGTAAAAGCGGACGGGCAGCCCCTCATCCTGAGTCAAGGCCATGTCGGTCAGTGCACGTGCGATACGACCATTGCCGTCTTCGAAGGGATGGATGGTCACGAACCAGAAATGCGCCATCCCGGCGCGCAGCAGACCGTCCAAAGCCCCGAGGCTGCTTTGCCACCAATCCAGGAAGCAGTCGATTTCTGCAGCGACCCGCTCTCCCGGTGGAGCCTCGAAATGGATCGTCTCTTTTCCGACGGGACCTGAGACCACTTGCATCGGCGACTCGGCTCTCCGCCAGTCACCTGCTCGAATCCGGTGCAGCCCCGAGAAGCCGGTAGGAAACAACGCCGCCTGCCATCTCTTCAGGCGATCTTCAGTCAGGGGGGCTCTGAAGTTGCGGGTTGCATCCAGGAGGACCTCGACCAATCCCTCCACCCGCTGAGGGGCCGCGGGCAGTCCAGCGGTCGGTAAACCAAGGCGCCTGGCCACGGATGAACGGACGGTTCTGCGGTCGAGGTTGTCTCCCTCAATAGCGGCTGTCTTCACCGCTTCCTCAGTGAGGATCTCCATCTGAGCCTGCTGTTCCAGTTCAAAGCCAAGACCCGCAGCCTGGCTCAACAGCTTCCCTTGCCGAAGGCGAGCCCTTCCCAATGGCTCAAGGAGCCGGTCACTGTTCCAGTGCAGGGTCGGCCATTCAGGTTTTTGCCAAACGTATTGAATCAATGAGTCCTCTCATTCAAATCAATTTTTGATTTGATTATAGAGGATAATCCCCTCATCCACAAGCGTTAAGGGATTCACGGCAGTCGGATTAAAGGAGCCATCCGCTCCTTGAGCAGGCAGCAGGAGATTCGGTAGAGCGGCATTCCGGAGGCGTCGTAGGCGATGTTTTCCGGCTGGAGGAGCTTGTTCATGACGCAGCCTTCCGGAATGTTCAACCCGAAAAACTTTTCCTCCACAAGACCCGAGCGGGCAAGCAGCCCCTTTTCCTCGATGACGAAACTGTGAACGGGTAGATCTTCACACAGAGGGCAGCGATAGACCCTGCCGTTCGGAAAGACAAAAAAGTTTTCCGCCGCATTGCCGGCGCAGGAAAAAGGTTCCTCTGCATTAAGATACACCTTTGGATAGATGACCTCGATTCCGAGGCGGGCCGCCTGCCCGGCTGTTTCGGGAACAACGGATAACCATTCGTCGCGAGTAAGCTGCAGCGGGTCTCTCGTATGGGCGGATCTTCCCCGGATACCGATAACCTGGATGAAAAAACGTTTCACTCCCAGCCGGTTCAACAGCTCCGGCATCCGGTCAAGAAACCCGATGTTGCGCCGGCTTACGGTATAGATGACGCCTGCAGCAAATCCCCGACGGATCGCTTTTTCAATGTTTTCGGTGCACGTACGAAAAACTCCTTTTCCGCGCAGGGGATCGTTTGTCTCCGGATCCGGTCCGTCGAGGCTGAAGTTCAGCACCGCATCACCCGGTACGATGCGGTCGAGCAGCCGGTGGAAAAGAAATCCGTTGGTGTCGACAGTCACAGACGCGTAGCCGATCTCATGGGCTTTCTTGATGCCTTCGGCCAGATCCTTGTGCAGGGTCGGCTCTCCGCCGAGGAATACGAGATTGTTTTTCTTTCCGGCATGGAAGAAGAGCGCAAGCCACTCGCACAGGGTATCGAGAGGGACTCTGCCCGTTCCGTGCTGCCCGGAGTCGATGTAGCAGTGGGCGCAGGAGAGGTTGCATTCGGTCAGGATGTGAAAAAAGAGGTTGCGCTCTCCGGGGCGAAAAAAAACGGTATCGGCTTTAATACGCTCTTCGCTCATGGCTGAGAGGTGGAGCCCCCTTTCACTTCCTGCTGCAGGGTGTAGCGGGCAAGAAGGCTGTCCTCCCAATAGCGATTCGAAGGATTCCTGAAAAACTGCTGAACCAGGCTCAGGCTTTCATTGCGCAGGACATTTGGAATCACCCTGGGATTCATCTGACGGTAAAGCGGGGAGAGGCAATCGAATGCAAGACAAAGCCCTCCGCCCATGACATCCTCGTAGCCATATACGACGGTCCGCACGCCGTTTAGAAGAAGGGTGGAATAGCACATGAGGCAGGGCTCCATGGTGCAGTAGACGACAAGATTTTTGCATGCGGCCGCTCCCGGCCTATCGAGGTTTCTCAAGGCCACAATTTCCGCATGATCGAGCTCGGTTAAAACCCGGCCGCAGGAGTTGATCCTTCTTCCCCGGGAAACGATTTCCCCGTCTGCTGCCAGGACGCAGCCCACAGGAAATTCCCCTGCGGCAAGGCTCCCTTCCGCCTCTTTGAGGGCCTCCCGCATGAATTTTTCGTGCAGATCTTCCATGTGTACACATGAGCTTGTCAATCGCGTGTCCAAAATCATCGAACGCTTGACGGTTCCGCAAAAAGTCTACGCTGCATGCTCGGTTTTCAGTTTGTCTGCAATGGCTACGAAATCATAGGATGGGTAGACTTCGTATCGGAAGGCACCCCAAGCCTTCTGTTCCATGAAGCGATTCAGGTTCCGCAGCGCATCCGGCGCCAGCCGCAGTTGGATGATAAACCCGAAGGACATGGCCACCGCCCAGGAGACCAATTCGGAGCCCTCCGGTGGGAAGTCGCGGTAGAAGCCGGTCTTTTTGAGTTGTGCCATGATTTCATCCAGGGTTTTGGACTGATCGTGCTTTAGAATGACAGTAACGAGCATTTTTTGATCGGATGTCAATGCGCTTTTCCTTTCATGGTTGAGAGAAATCCTGACTGAGGCATGCGGAAAATCGGGGCTTGATTTCGATTCATGCGGTGCACCCCATTTGCCCGGCAAGAAGAACGAAATCTTTCGCTGTGAAATCGAATTCCGGATCCGGTTCGATATCGGCGAGATTTTCAGCGCCGTATTCCAGAGGCCTCGGGATGAATGCCGTTTTGCATCCGGCAGCCTTTGCCGCTCGAAGGTCATTTTGATGGGCGGCGACCATGACAAGCTCATCCGTCCGAATACCCAACAGTCGAGCCGCCCCCCGGTAGACTTCAGGATCCGGTTTATAGCGTCTGAACAGCTCTGCGGAGAGGATGCAGTCCCAGTGCAGGCCGGCATATTTGGCCATGTTGACAAGGAGCGCGACGTTTCCGTTTGAAAGTGTCGCAACGACATACCGCCGGCGCAGACGAAGCAAACCCTCGACGGCATCCGGCCAGGGGTCGAGGCGATGCCACGCACGGTTGAAATGATCTGTTTCGGCTTCACTCAACCCCTTGATATGAAATTTAACCAGCAACGAATCCAGGATGCTGCGGTGAAGGGTATCGATGTTTTCCCACGGACGCTCGCCCGATCGGACAAGGTCCATCGCCGGACGATACCCTTCCCGCCAGGCATCGGCAAACTGCTCCCAATCGACGTCTTCAATGTTTTTTTTCCGGCCGAGGGCCAGACCTTCTCGGATGATGCTGCTGCGCCAATCGACGACGGTTCCGAAAACATCGAAAACCAGGGCTTTTATATTCCTTGAATTCATTTTCATGTTATGACTCCCCCTGCAGCCATTTATCGTAGAAGCTGCGCCTGCCTAACAAAACAAAGTGAAAGTGCCGGCAGCAGCAGGAAGGCGGATGAATTCCTTTTCAGACTATCCCAATATAGAAGAGAAGAACATGAAAAACAAGGCGCCGGCTGACCCGGTAATTGAAGTTGGCAGCCGCATGTTATACTATTCCATTATGAGTTCCAGCGGAGAATAGAATCAGGAAAAATCTGGAGACAGGTAAGCGTTCCGGGGTTTAAAGGTTCAGAGGGTAAGAACTGCGCTGGTTTACAGCTTTTCAACCCGATAAAGGAGGTGCGATTTGAAATACACACGTTTGGGCAACAGCGGTCTAAAGGTTTCCAGACTCTGCCTCGGCACCCTTACCTTTGGCGATCCAAAATGGCGGGACTGGATCCTCGATGAGGACGAAAGTCGACCCTTTTTCAAAAAGGCGCTGGAGCTGGGCATCAACTTCTTCGATACGGCAAACGCCTATTCCCTGGGAAGAAGCGAGGAGGTAACCGGAAAGGCTCTAAAAGATATGGCCAGGCGGGAAGAGGTGATCATTTCGACCAAGGTTTTCTATCCGATGGGGGATGCACCCAATGCCCGGGGGCTTTCAAGAAAGCATATCATGGATTCCATCGATCAATCCCTTCGCCGCCTGGGAACGGATTACGTGGATCTATATCAGATCCACCGCTGGGATGATACGACACCGATCGAAGAAACCCTGGAGGCACTTAACGATCTGCTGAGGGCCGGCAAGATCCGTTATATCGGAGCCTCCAGCATGTATGCGTGGCAGTTTTTCAAGGCACTCCATATCGCCGACAGGCACGGGTGGACCCGGTTTGTCTCGATGCAGAACCACTACAATCTGATCTACAGGGAAGAAGAGCGGGAGATGATCCCGCTTTGCATCGACCAGGGAATCGGTGTGATCCCCTGGAGCCCGATGGCACGGGGGTTCCTCGCGGGAAACCGGACGCGGGAGAAGGGCGGTGAAAGCACCCGGAGCCGGACCGATGCGTTCGCGCACTCGATGTATTACAGGAACGACGATTTTGATGTTCTCGATCGCGTGATCGAATCGGCCGGTAAAAGGGGCTTTTCTTCCGCACAGATCGCCCTGGCATGGTTGCTCCAAAAACCGGGAGTCACGGCTCCGATCATCGGATGCACAAAGATGAACCATCTGGAGGAGGCGGCAGCGGCAATCGAAATCACTCTTTCAGACGATGAGATCGCTTTTCTGGAAGAGCCCTATCGACCCCATCCCGTGCTGGGACTCGTGTCTTGACGGTAAAGCACCTCCGGTTTCCCGGCCGTCGAAAATGAGAATTTGTCCGCTTACAATGGGAGGAAAGGGATTGCAGACGGTCTTTTCCGGTAGAGCTCGGGATCAGGTCTTTACACAAGATTTCTTTGAAAAGGGCGACAACAGAGAATCGGTACTAAATGAAGGCGAAATCGCATCTTAAATCAAACTGTCTCGTGCCGGTCCGAGAGTCGCGGAGCTCCTATCGGAAGTCCGCGTGCGCCGCTCTTCGATTTTCCGCCGGCCGGCCTGACTTTGGGGGGGCACTGCCCCGATGGAAATCGAATCATAAGCTCCCGCGCGTTTTAAAACGGAGCGGCGTCGATTCCCTGACGGGCGGCTTTGTTGTCCTGTCGAAATCGTCTTTTATCTGATGCTTCAGGTGAATTGCACATGAATTACAAATCGAATGACTGACAGGTCTGGACATCGCAATTTTCGATAAACGGATAAACTCGCCGCACCATGCACAGACAATTTTGGTCATAATCCTATTCCTTTCCTGAGCTTGCCCTTGGCCTGTCGGGTTTGGAAATGGAATTTATCCGAGGCCTGTTGAAAGGATCCGATATGGAATAGACCAAAGTTCAAGGAGATATACAAGTAGGGCAATCATGTAATCCATAGGTAGGATTTGCGTATTTTTCGACTACGTAAAATTGCTTAGGACTGGAGAATCCCTCATGCTTTGGCCGGTGGATTCGATTCAGACGCGGGGCAACGGCGAGACATGCCTTTTTCCACCCGCTGCCCCCTGAAAAGTGGATACGATTGCACGCTTTTTACAGCACATAAGGTTTGACGAAGTAGAGCGTCATGGAAAAAAGAAATATGCAGGCATTTAGAACCGCGCAGAGGGAGGCCTCTCGCAGGAAAGGCCGCAGCTTCCCATTCATATTCCGATTGATGCCCTTGAAGGCTTTGCGGAGACACAAGAGGTAATTGGCAAAAAGACAGGTTCCAATAATCAATAAAGCCTTGACCAATATGCTGCCGCCCAGCTCATTGCCCGGAGTAATGAGGATTTTACCCAATGCGAAACCCCAAAAAACATTGGCCAGGATCGTTAATAGCGGAAAGTTGTTGAACGACAGGGTTTCTCTAAATGAATAAATGATGCTTTGCATGCCAAGCTCCATAAAATTGAAATTTGAGGGCGAAGAGTGATGAACTCGTAAAAAGTCCCAAAACGCGTCACTCCGGCGAAAGCCGGAGTCCAGAAGCTATGAAAACACTGGATTCCGGCTTTCGCCGGAATGACGATAAAAGCGAATTATCGACTTTTTACGAGACCGCTGAGAGTAAGGGAAAAAGACTCTCAAGTCAAACGAAAAGATCAAAGGGGTTGTCAGTCAAATCAACTTTCGCGCTGTGCGCGTAGCTGTCCGACGTAGCGCCGCACATAGTCGGCCAGGAACAGTTTGTCGCCACCGACCGTGAATATCTTCACGCCTCGGCGCTTCCACTCCTCCATCACCTCCCGACACTCGTTCGCTGCGGGCGCGAAGATTGGCATGATCGACGGGATATTGGCACATTTTGCGGCATCAACAAGCTTTTCCATCGCACTCACGACCTCGGGATGGCGCATATCGTTGCCGTAACCCATAGCGACGGCAAGATCGAACGGCCCGGCAAGGATCGCAGCGACCCCGGGGACCGCAGCAATCCGGTGGCAGTTATCGATGCCTTCCGGGGTTTCCACCAGCGCGATAACACCAGGCTCGGCATCGGAGCGTTTGGCATAAGCGCGCCAGTCCGTGGTGAAATGCCCGCACGAGCGCACCATCGGACAGGCGCTTCGCTGCCCGCTCGGTCCGAACCGTGCGGCGCATACTGCGGCTTCAGCGGCTTCACTTGTCGAGATTCCCGGTACGACGACGGCCGCAGCGCCTAGATCGCGGGCTTGCAGGACCATATGCGGGAGATTGTCGGCGACTCGAACGATCGGCAGAAGGCCGTTGGCGACACAGGCACGCGCCATGTTCTCCACCGTCTGCATCGAGAAAGAAGTGTGCTGTGCATCGATAATGACGAAGCTGAAGCCGCAGGTACCCAAGATGTCGATCACCTCGGGTGCGCCAATCTGCGACCATGTGCCGAGCAGCACATCCTCGCCTTTGCCGACCTTCAACAGATCCCTGAAAATACGCATTCCATTTCTCCTTTATAATCAGACCTCTTCCGGCTCGAAGGGCCGGAGCTCGAATGCGAAGGCTGCTCTGCCGTGCTCCGGTGCTTTTCTGAAGATTGCGCCATAATTGTTCATGGTGAGCCGCAGATACTCCTCCCTGTGGCCGGAGATTTCGAATCCATCGATTCCATGCGCTTTGACGACAAGAACGATTTTCGATGGCGCATTTGCAGTGGAGGGTGTTTCCTCGCACAGAATCTCCAGATGCCTCGCCCCGGAGGCGGCCAACTCTTCGAGCAGAGAAGTCAGGAGGTCTTCGAGCACGGTGGGCTCCATCTTGGCGTCGACCTTTTCCAATGCGGGTAAGAAATCGATCTTCACGTCGTCGAAGAGACGGTTGTAAGCGATGCGTGCCGAAAGCTCCCGAATGAATCCCTCGTCGCTTTCGACCGAATCGAAGTACGTCCGGTCGCAAAACGGGCTTTTTTTTAAACCGGCCAGAAGCTTTGCCACGGCTTCGTTCAGGTTGAAGACGACCTCCTGGTTTCCGAAGCTCACGCCATAGATGGAATTGATGAAATCCGTGAACAAAGAGGTGGTGATTTGCAAAAAAGAGGGGCTGACCAGGTGGCCGAGCCTTTCAGGCTTGAAGACGGCGTTGAGCTTATTGACGAACTGCAGGGCCTTATGGAGGGTGTGTGCCCTGCTCTCCTCGCCCCTTGCCTTTTCCATCAAATCATTGAACTCATGAATGATCATGTCCGCCTTGTCGAGTTCCATGAGCTGCATCACATTCCGGGCGGATTCCTCCTCCCCAAGCTCGTCCAGGAAATGATGAACTTTCAAGAGGCGTCCCGCCAGGATGGAAAATATGACGGAGGCCTCCTCCAGAAGGACATCTGCATAGTGCACCAGATGATTCAGTCTTTCCTTGTCTAAAAGAACGATATTCCCCAGCCTGTCGAGCTTTTTTCGAATACCGGCAAATATCTCCAGGGCCGCCGGAGCCGGCCAGGGATTCCCATGGCCGGGCACCACCAGCGAAACGATCCTGTTTTCCAGCATCCAGAAAATACTGTCGATGGATGCTGCGAGGGCTTCGCTGTCCCATCCGCCGACGCCTGCAATCCCGGGTTCGACCGCAAAAGGCAGATCTCCCACAAACAAGTATTCCCCGATCCTGAAAGAGAGACTGTCGACGGAGTGACCGGGAGTGTGCAGAACCTCGATACTGTCGCCGCTTCCGATATCGACCGTTTCGATGCGGATCGAGACTTCTTTCGCGCGGTCATTCCGATCCGCAGGGGGTGTTTCTTCAAACGCTTCGGTCCTGATCGCCTCGATTTGCCGCCCGTTTACACATTTTCCGGCCCCCGTCGATTCCTTCTGCTCGCCGGGAGTTCCAAACAAGTATGCATGGACATCATACCGTGGAACCTGAATGCCCAGCAGGTAGGCCAGCGAATGGTACTCATCTTGCCTCTGCAGCACTTCCAGACTTTCCCGATGGCAGATTATCCGCGCATTCACCGGTTCGCCGAGAAGCCTGGATAGGGCATGGAAGTGGTCGAGATGCGTATGGGTCAGATAGATATGGACGGGCAGTTCCTGCTCTCGGAGCGTCTCCTTCACGATCTTTTCGATCTGCTCCACCTGCGCCGGATCGCCCCCGGGGTCCAGGATCATGATCTGATCGGGCGTCCTGAAGATGAACGAACTCGAGCATACGATACAGGGTTTTCTCAGTATGGGGTAAAGTCGGACCCCGAACGTTCCTGGAATGCGATTCCACACTCCCGACTCGATCATAAAGCTTACCTCTTCGGAACCGGAGCTACCCGAAATACTCCAAATTCTGATCAGATATCCAAACGGATCCACCGGGCACAAAATCGATGGGCGATTTGCAGGAGTTTGTTTACATTCTGTCCCGGGTTGCCGATTAGATGAAAATTTCCCTGGGAGTCAAGGAAGACGACAATTCCAGCAGTTACTGTTTCAATCTCATTTTTCGACTGAACTGTGAGAGGGCCGTTAACAGCTTCGGCTTCCAATTCGCCGTCCTGAAATCGAGAGAGCGCGATCTGGGCGATGGCATGAAATTCATGCTTTGAATGGGCCTCGGAGTTTGTCGTCAGTGTCCTTATATGCCCGGCTTCGATCATCGCTCGTTCCGGAATTATGATTGCGCTGCTGCACTCTGTCACCGTATCATTTTCAAACCGAATGGTTATGAAGTCTTCTCTCATACTGCTGGAATCGTCCGGTCAGGCACGCGGCTTGCCCGCATCACGCCAGGGCTTCCCGGAGGATTGCATCTATATGAACCACCGTAGTATTGATGAACCATATGCCATCGACTTTGAAGCAAGCGGCGTCCTTGTGTTCCGGAAAAGCAAGCGGCAGTTCGGTACAAGCCAAGCAGACGACATCGTTGGCTCCATCTTCTATAGGCTCTCGACATAGATTTAATATCCTACTATGAGCCCCAGCGATCTTCCCTTGAAACAAATCGATATCGATGAGCCGGTCAAGCTCCGCCGTCTGTTTTTCATCCAGCCTCGGTAATACATCAAGCCCGTACTTCCGCAGGGTATCGGTATAGGCCGGGCTGCCCATCGTGACCGATGTGCCCAGAATCAACGCTCTTTTCCCACCAAGGGCCCGCACAGCTTCAGCCGTTGCATCCAGAATGCTTACCACCGGGAAATCCAACCCTCTCGTAATGCGGCTCAACCGCATATGGGGGGTGTTGCTGGCAATGGCTCCAATATCTGCGCCCGCTTTCCGCAACCGTAAAAACGTTTCTCGAAATACTCTCTCAAACCTTTCCCATGATGCCTCGTCGCCTTCTATCCCACGGAGCTTGCGCGTTTCGTTTATGTTCAAGGATTCGATGATGATATGGGGCGTCGGATAGGGCGCGAGGACGCCATTGGCCTTATAGTGCTCGTTCGTCTTTGTACACAACCCCCGGTAATACTCGACCGTTGATGGCCATGCGAGACCGCCGATCATTCCGATTTTCTTCATTGGTTGACTCCGTTTCCTTCGTCCGCCTGGTTTCAGCCGCCCCTCTCAAATTTCCTGTTTGGTGTTTTCATCCATTGTTTTTGATAGTGCCTCGCCAACGAGTGCGTTTATGCTCACACCTCTTTTTCGGGCTTCAATTGCGATACGTTTATGCAGTTGTTTTTTGTTCACGGCACAATGATATCAAAAAATGATATTGTCAAGGGGGCACAAAAGAGGAGCAGCCAATGTGGAAGTTCACCAGTGCAACGCTCTTTAGCGTCTGATGCAACGGCTTAAGCGTACTGATTACATACAAACACACGCAATTGGCTGTTTTCCTTCAGCCACGACAGATGCCCAACCGTTCGAGTCACGAGTTCGGGCATGGACAGCGGGCCTATGGATTCCAGAGCGGGAAACACCGGAAGTTGCGCAGTCTTATTCCTTGAATTTCATGTCTCCTCCCACGCGAATATACTCTTCAGCGGGCGTTGCTTTCCACGGTCCGCTGGAAGAGCAGGTTGGCGCTAATCTGGAATCTCGGCCTCGACAAGTTTCGCCAAAAGTGTAAGCGATTCCTGCCAACCCAGATAGCAAGCCTCGGGAGGAATGACATCGGGCACCCCTTCTTGCACGATGTTCAACTCGGTCCCGACGGATACCTTCTTCAAGGTTACCGTCACCTGAAGTTCCCCTGGCAGATTCGGGTCATCGAATTTATCCGTGTAGCGAATTCGTTCATATGGTACCAATTCGAGATACTTTCCACCGAAGGAATGGCTATGTCCGGTGGTGAAATTCGTGAACGACATCTTATGAGTGCCGCCAACCTTGGCATCCAAGTGGTGAACCTTTCCAGTGAACCCATTTGGCGGAAGCCATTTGGCCATTGCGTCGGCATCTAAGAACGCCCGATAGATTCTCTCAGGTGTTGCACGGAGCACGCGGTGGAGTCGGATGGTGTTTGTTGACATGATTCCGTTTCCTTTCGATTGGTGTTGTTGTAATGCAATGAGCGGCCGCTAAAAACTCAGGCGCGCCGCCCAACCCACAAGCTAACCAGCCGCGCCGGGGTATTGGGAAAAACCGGAGTGACAGGTTATGCCACAGCTTCTTCAGGGAGTTCCCAGCCCGGAAAAACAAGCACCCCCGGATGAACCTTTAAAGCATTGGCCAAAATTTTGGCACGTTCGACACCAAGCTTAACACGATCATTTTCAATAGCTGAAATGGTGGCTTGTGGAATGCCTGTCAGCTCTGATAATTGATTTTGACTCAACTCCTGTAGTTCGCGAATTATGCGTACGGACTCACCAACCGAAACTTCAATCCGCTTTTTGGCAGGACGATATTCATTCATTTAAGACCTCCGATAATCATGAGCGGTAATTGAGGCGACCTGAAAAAGCAACCCTTCAGGGATGATTCGATATATAACGCGCCAATGTAACCCCAGGCGCGAAGAACGGTATCCTTTCCATTGGCCGACCAACGCCTCGTCGTGAAACCCCCTGACCAATTTTATCCCCGCCGGACCTGAAATGAGAACAATGTCCTTCCATTTTTCATATCGTTTAAGGATATCGATTGGAAGTGAAGCAGCCTGTTTGTCGACTCTCAGATGCTCTTCGATTCTCCACATACCAAATACTATATATATCAAAAATGATATGTCAATCCAAACTGTTCATCAGCATAGCTGTACGGCGCGGTCCTTTGTGATTCAGAAGGCGCCCCTTCCATCGCTTCTGGCGGTTTCGGATGCCGGAGGCACCCCTTCGGGAAATCGCTTCCGATGCACCGTCAACACTTTACTGAAGCGGCTCTTGTCCATAGACCGCAACCGATTGACTGGATTCTCAATACGGTATATCTGGATAGAGAAGCGAAGCTGCCTCTTTTATAAAACGGGGGCATTGCGTCTGCCTTTCCGGCATACCAGTTTGAACCGAAAAAGCGAGCGCATTCCCCGCTGCTTGCGGCGGGGTTAGCGAGCGAATCTAAAGAGATAGAATTCCTTACGGAGGAAGATTCCCTGCAGCTTGTCGGAGCGAAGCGGAGATCCCGCTGCCGGGGCTGCAGGGTCTTCAATACCGCAAAGAGATTCGATGAGGAAATACTCGATATGAGGGTTATCGCTTTCAACGGGAGCCCGAGAAAAAAATGGAATACCGCAACGCTGCTCGAAAAGGCGCTTGAAGGAGCGGCCGCACAGGGGGCGGAAACCGAACTTATCCACCTCTACGGTTTAAGCTTCAAAGGATGCGTAAGCTGTTTTGCCTGCAAGACCAGGGGCGGCAAAAGCTACGGGAGATGCCCGATAAAGGATGACCTTGCCTCCGTGTTTGAATCCGTCGAGGCGGCAGACGGCTTCATCCTGGGATCCCCCATCTATCTTGGAACGGTTTCAGGAGAAATGCGCTCCTTCATGGAGCGGCTGATATTCCAGTATCTGACCTATACCGAACCGCTGCAGTCCCTTTTTCCCAAAAGGATCAGAACCGGCCTCATCTACACGATGAATGTCTCGGAAGCCGATATGAAACAGCGCGGATACGAGCAGCATCTGGATCTCAACGAAACTTATCTGCGGACCATTTTCGGCGCTTCCGAGTCGCTGTTCAGCTTCGACACCTGCCAGTTCGAGGACTATTCGAAAGTGGTCGCAGACCGGTATGATCCGGAGAAAAAGAGAAAGCGGCGCAAGGAGATATTTCCGGTCGATTGCGAAAAAGCGTATCGGCTGGGCGCACGGGTTGCGGCACCGCCGGATGGAGCCGGATGATTCACTGGCCAGGATCGTATGGGACCAACCAATCGCTTCCTTGCTGCCTGCGGCGGCCGGCCTTGATCACAGGGACGCAACAATACAGATACAGGGGGACATCAGACATGCCGATCGAATCACGGGCCGTATACTTTGAAAAACCAGGACATGAAAACACCGAACGGACTCTTCAACTGGCCAATGCGCGGGCCGATGAACTGGCCGTAAAAACCGTCGTCGTCGCATCCGGCTCCGGGGCTACGGGTGCAAAAGCAGCCGAAATCTTCAAAGGGAAAAATATTGTCGTCGTTGCCGGTGCGGTCGGATACCAGGAGCCGAACACCCACCGGATGAAGGAGGAACACCGATCGGTGATCGAAGGCAGCGGAGGGAAGGTGCTGTTTGCCGGGCATGCCTTCGGTATGATGGGAAGAGCCGTCAACAGAAAGTTTGGAGCCATACAGATCGATGAATTGATCGCACATGTGCTGCGGATCTTTTGCCAGGGTGTAAAGGTGGGCTGCGAAATCAGCTGCATGGCAGCC
>QZKK01000247.1 GCA_003599475.1 Desulfobacteraceae bacterium | reverse complement strand
GGGAATGGTTTTGTCAGGATTCGATCGACATCGAGGTCTTGAAGAAGCCAGGGGGTTCCTGAAATACCGATGATCGGTGTCTTTTTTTTGCTCGAGCTGCGAATGTGATCGATGACCCCGTTGCCGTCGACATTCGGCATGATCAGGTCGGTGATGACGAGGTCATAGAAGCCCTCATCGAACTTGCGGATTCCCTCGCCTCCGTCCGCTGCCACCTCCACGGTATAGCCGAAGGCGGTCAAGGCTGTCTCGATGATATTCAAAATCATCTTTTCATCGTCGATTACGAGGACGGAACCCATCATCGCTATTCCTTGAATCGGGAGTCTGCTTCAGGTGTACATGCAAATGAGCGATCTGGGGCGATTTTAGAAAATTAAGGTTTCGGAGTCAAACCGAATGGAAGTGCGTTTTGCCGCAGTTCGAAATCGACTTATGAACAAAAATCAACATGCTGATATCGTTCGATATTATACCGTATCGGAATCCAACCCTTCTTAATCACGAACTATTTTTCACTCTATGAAATTTGAAGAGATTTCGAACACATTTCGTGTTATCAACAGCTTTCCGGAAAAACGCATTTCTTGAATATCCTACTATTATCTCCGATTTTCTCTTAATTTCAACCCGGTCGTGCTCTCGATCTGCCTAAGATCCTTTAAACTTTATACTTTCCGAACTCTTCCGGGTCGAGGCTTTCAAGATACTCCGCCCATTTCTTCCCCTCTTCCGTCTCATCCACTGCCTCTGCAGGTGTCGGCACCCCTTCGGACTTTGATTTTTCGATGACCTTGTCATCTAAAAAGATTGGAGCCTTGAAGCGAAGCGCGATGGCGATGGCATCACTTGGACGGGCATCCATGCTGAAATTTGTTTCCTTTCCATCGAAGTAGATCTTCGCATAGTAGGTATTTTCTTTCAGATCGCAAACTTCTACACGAGACACCCCGATTTGGAGTGTATCGAGAAAATTCTTGAATAGATCGTGTGTCATCGGACGATCGAACTGAATGTTCTGGAGGGCGGAAGCGATGGAGGTGGCCTCGAGGAGTCCGATCCATATCGGAACTGCCTGTTCGTCGTTTTCCGACTTCAGAATGATGATCGGAGTATTGGATGATGGATCCATGGTCATGCCAGCGATTGTGACTTTACGCAACATAATCGTCCTCTCCTTTCGTGCCGATCCGGATCGGACCGGGGGTTTCCGGCATTCCTATGAGCGAGTGGGCCAATGCTTTTTCGATTCGTACAGGAATCAGCCGACCGAGCCATGCATCGCCGGTGCCGCTGAGGCCGTCTGCAGAGAAATTTACGATCTTGTTTGCAGAGGTTCTCCCGGTCCATTGAACAGCACGCTGTCTGCCTTTTGTTTTACTGTGGCCATCCACGAGTATCGTTTGAACGGATCCGACAAGGGAAAGGTTGCGTTCAATCGAGATGCTTTTTTGGAGCTCCAACACCTCGGCCAACCGCCGGGTCTTATCGGTTTCGGATACTTTTTCAGAGAAACCGGCGGCAGGTGCATTGGGACGGTCAGAGTATTTGAATGCAAACAGATTATCATACCCGACCTCTTTTATCAACCGCAGGGTATCGCTGAAATCCTGCTCTGTTTCGCCCGGAAACCCGACGATCACGTCCGTAGTGATCGCAATATCCGGGCAGACGGTGCGGAGTTTTTCAATCAAATCGAGATACCGCTTCCGGTCGTATTTGCGGTTCATCCTCTTCAGGATGCGATCCGATCCGGACTGCACCGGCAGATGAATGTGACGGCACAGCTTCTCCAAATCGGAGAAACATGAAATCAGGTCATCCGAAAGATCCTTAGGGTGCGATGTCGTAAATCGGATTCTGAGCAGTCCATCGATGCTGTTTATCTTCGCGAGCAGCCGGAAAAACGAGCAATGGAATTCCTTTTTTCCGTAGCTGTTTACGTTTTGTCCAAGCAGGGTCACTTCGCGCACACCGGAAGCGACCAGGGATTGGACTTCTCCCACGATCGCTTCGGGGCGCCGGCTCGTCTCCCGTCCCCGAACATAGGGAACCACGCAGTAGGCGCAGAAGTTGTCGCATCCCCGCATGATGGTAACGAATCGGTTTACCGCTCCGTTCGATACAGGAGCATCAATCGATTCGTTCTCTTCGAGCTCGGCGGTCATTTCGATATCCAGGACCCGGCATCTTTTCTTTTCCACCCGATCGATGATGCCCGGCAGCCGTTTGAGCGCGCAGGTTCCGAATACGAAATCGATGTGGGGCATGCGGGCGAGGATCGCACGGCCTTCCTGCTGCGCCACACACCCTCCCACCCCGAGGATGGTTTCCGGCTTATTCCGCTTCATTTCAGACAGGCGCCCCAAGAAACTGAACACTTTCTGCTCGGCTTTCTCCCGAATTGCGCAGGTATTCATAATGACGAGGTCGGCGCCCTCTAAAAACGGAGTCGCGTCGTATCCATGCGCTCGAAGTGATGCGGCGATCCGATCGGAGTCATAGACATTCATCTGACACCCGATGGTGTAGATGTAGAGTTTTTTACGGATGTCTTTCATAAGGCCGGCGGTTTACCGGGGGAGATCCAGTCGACTGCAATTGGAATCCGCGCACTCGATGAGCAGGCCCCCGGTTTTCAGATCTTCGATGATCAGGTCCAGGATGTCTTCGGCTCCAGGGGCTGCGGCCACCCGCAGGTGTCCTTTTTCGGGATCCAGCGTGGTAACGGTGGCAATTCCGTCGTATCCTTCAATAATCCAGTGAAAGAAACAGATTTCCCTCCGGTCGATGCGATAGTATCTTTTAACGGTCTCCAAAGTTTAACCGACGATCCGGGATTGAATTTGAAAATGTTAAAGCTGAGCCACAGAGTATCATCAAGTCCTTTGCGGTGGCAAGGGAAGAATGGAGCGGAGGATCAACTGCGGGGTTCTGTTCCCGTTCCAGTGATTCCAGCGGAGATGAAAGTGGACTGAGTCGAGGAGACCGTCGCAGCGGGAACAGGGTTCGACGTTGAATTGCACGGCCGCAATGGGTGGTGCACCGTTCTGTTTGAGGACCATCTGGCGATGGGTGCTCCCCACGATCCTCTGCGAGACGACCTCAAGGTTTTTTGCCATGAAAAGCGGTTCGGGATTTCCCGGTCCGAACGGCTGGAGCAATTCCAGCGAATCGAGCAGATCGGCTGTAATCTCTTTGAACGCAATCACGGAATCGATATCGAGGAAAGCGCAATGCGCATCCGGTCCGCCATTTTGAAGAACCGCCCTCTCGAATGCCGCTTCAAACGGCTGAATCTTGCCCGAATCGATTCTGACTCCAGCCGCCGCTGCATGCCCGCCAAACGAAAGGAGGGTATCCCTGCACTGCCAAATTCCGTTAAAGAGATCGAATCCGTCAATGCTTCGGGCGGAACCTTTACCGGTTTCCTCCGCCGTGCTGATCAATACCACGGGACGGCAATATTTCTCTGCCAGGCGCGCAGCCACGATCCCCAATACACCTTCATGCCAGCCGGGGTCGGCCAACACGATCGAGGCCTTTTCGAGCAGGTGCGGATTCTCTCTGAAGCGGTCCTCGATGGAGTCAAAAATGCCTGCTTCAATCTGCTGCCTTTCGGAATTCAGCCGATCGAGCATCGCGGCAATCTGGGCTGCACTGTCCGCATGTTCGGCAATCAGGAGTCGAACCGCCGCATCCGCATGTGCCAGCCGGCCGGGGGCATTGAGCCGAGGCGCCAACCGGTAGGAGATGTCTTCTGCCGACTTAACCGCCTTCAGCCTGCAGGCCGAAATCAGGGCGGCAAGCCCGGGACGGCGGCCGGAGTTGATCTGTTCGAACCCGACCCGGGTCAGGATCCGGTTTTCCTTTACCAGCGGAACCTGGTCTGCGATGGTCCCCAGGGCCACGAGGTCGAGGAATCGCTTCAGGTTCGGCTCCGGCCGGCCTCTCCAGAATTCGAGCTCTCGAAGCTGTCTTCGCAGGCAGATGAGCAGGCAGAAGACGACCCCTACCCCGGACAGGTGATCGAAGCCGGCGCCGCAATCCTTTCGCTTGGGGTTGATGACTGCAACGGCTTCCGGCAGAGGGTCTTCGATGTTGTGATGATCGGTAATCACCACATCGATACCCTCCCGGCGAGCGGAATCGACTGCGTCATGGCCGGTCGATCCGCAATCGGCGGTAACGATCAGACGGACGCCGGATGTTTTTGCCTGATCAAGGATGTACGAGCGGCTCAGACCGTAGCCCTCTTTTCTCCGATGGGGGATATAGTAGTCGACATTTGCACCGGCCGCCTGGAGGAATGTATATAAAAGGACGGTGGAGGTCACCCCGTCGACATCGTAGTCGCCGAACGCAAGGATTTTTTCCCCCTTCAAGACGGCTTCGGCGATCCTGCGGGCGCCTCTCTCCATATCCTTGATTTCGAAAGGCGCGCGCAGGTGGTTGAGCGACGGGTGCAAGAAAAGATCGGCCTCTTCGGCGGAATCGACCCCTCGGTTTACCAGCGCGACGGCGATGATCCTGTGGCAGGAAAGCCGGTCTGCGATCGCCTGTATCCGGCCAGGATCGGGGCTTAAGATCCGAAATTGCGGAAGCATGCCTGGGCATACAATAAATCGGATGAGGTTACAAGGGAAAGAGCGAGAAGTCGGAAGTCAGAGAAGGGCAAGAGGGCAGAAGTCAGAGGTCTGAAGTCGGAAGTCAGAGGTCAACGTGCAACGATTTCAACGCCTTCAACGTGCAACGGTTCCATTGGTCTCACGCAAAGCTCGCAAAGACGCAAAGAAGAGCGAGAAGATTCGTGAACGGCAAAGAGCATAAGGCAAAGTGAAGGGCTGCTGTTCTAATCTGCGAAAATCTGCGTAATCTGCGGATCGATTGTTGAAAATTTCCTTGCAAAATTTCAATCACCGCATTAATATGCGCCATTAAACTAGATTCTGTATGTAAAGGGGATTTTTAAATGGCAAAGGTGTTTCGCCCGAGTACCCGGGAATCTTCCATTCTTTCAAAAATTGAATCTTCAAAGGAATTTGCCCGGCGCCAAGCCCTCGCCGGAATCAGAGACTGCTTCGAACCGCTGAGCAACGCCATCGCATCAAGACTGGTCGAGTCCCATCTGGTTGAAACCACCAGTAAAAACAGCCTCGAAGAACAGATCCGAATGTGCCTCGAAAAGTTGAGCCGCTCGGAAGACTTCGATATCGATTATCAGACAGCACCTTTTCGCGGGCTGGTCTCGCAGCCGCATGTCGTCAGCCTCTATGTCACAGCATTTGTGATCGAAAAGCTGCTCTCCCATAAGGATGTGGTGGATATCTTCGGCTCCGATGAAGACATCTATTCCTGCATCAATAAAGAAGTGAGGAAACAGCTTCCTTAAAAATGAGACCTTCCTTTCACCCGAGGCTGGTCAACGATCCGTTCGATGACCCCGGGTTGTTTATTCCGTTTCTTTATGAAAGTCGTGCGATTCTGTTTGATGCCGGAGAAATCCATGCGCTGTCTGCGCGGGATATCCTGAAGATATCGCACGTTTTTGTCACCCACACCCACATGGACCACTTTGTCGGCTTCGACCGGCTCCTTCGGTTATGCCTGGGCCGGGAAAAGCGCCTCCATTTATTCGGCCCGGAGGGATTTATCCGGAACGTGGAAGGAAAACTGTCCGGATATTCCTGGAACCTCGTTTCCCATTACCAGACCCGTTTCATCCTGACGGCGACCGAAGTGCGAAACGATTCTTTGATCTCTCGTCAATACCGATGCCGGGAAGCCTTCACACCGCAAAGCGAAAAGAAAAAAGCGTTTCGCGACGGAATGCTGGTGAAAGAGCCTGCCTTTTCCGTATCCGCAATTCTGCTCGACCATCGGATTCCCTGCCTCGGCTTGAGCATCACAGAGCAGTTCCATGTAAACATCAAAAAAGACGCAGTCCTTGCTCTAGGCCTGGAAATCGGGCCGTGGTTGAAGGAATTCAAAGCGGCGCTGTTTAAGAAGAAAGACCCGGAGTCTGTTTTCGACGTAAAATACCATGAAAAAGGTCCTCCCATGAACCGGTTTCGTCTGGGGGATCTTTCGGAAAAAATCGCAGTGGTCACTCCGGGGCAGAAGGTATCCTACATCGCAGATATCCGCTACGATGAATCCGAGCTGGATCGGATCTGCCGGTTCATCTACGGTTCGGATCATCTATATATCGAAGCCGCTTTTTCCCGAAAGGACGAAAAGATTGCGGAAGAAAAATCCCATCTGACCGCCTGGCAGGCAGGAACCATCGCCGGGCGATCTCATGCCAGACAGTTTACCCTTTTTCATTTCTCCCCGCGGTACACGGACAAGGCGCATCTGCTTCAGAAAGAAGCCGACGAGGCCTACCGGGAAGCTTTAGGGGGAACCGGATGAACGCCGAACATCGAATGTAGGAATAAAATCAATTGCTTCAATGTTCAGGTTTCAGGCACGCGCTCCCAAGCCGAAATAGCTGGCAACTGAAATCCGACACCGCCTGAAACCCGCCTGCGCGGCCGGAGCCGCTTCAGCGCGGCGAAGGCCCGAAACCTGAAACCTCTAACTCGAGAAAGGTCACACATGGACAACGACGCAGCGCATGCGACACCCCACGGAGGAACTCTGGTCAATCTTCTGGTCGATGGAGAAAGGGCCGAGGTGCTCAAGCGGATCTCGCTCAGCCTGCCCGATCTTTTATTGAACAACCGGCAGCTCTGCGACCTGGAGCTTCTGGCCACCGGAATTTTCTCTCCCCTTTCCGGCTTCATGAATCGGCTCGATTACGAATCCGTCCTGGATCGGATGCGGCTGCAAAACGGGCTGCTCTGGCCGATTCCCATCTGCCTGGATATCCCGGAGACCCGGGCGGCATCGCTTGAAACCGGGCAGTCCATCGCGCTCAGGGACCCCGAAGGTTTCCTCGTTGCGATCCTGCATATCGAGGAGATCTGGCGCGTCGATCGCAAAAAAGAAGCCTCCCTGGTTTACGGCACGTGCAGCGAAGATCACCCCGGGGTAGCCTATCTTTTCCGCACCCTTGGCGATTACTACATCGGGGGCAAACTGGAGGTGCTCTATCTGCCCATCCATTTCGATTTCAAGAATATCCGTCAGACCCCCGAAGAAGTCCGCACCCTTTATTCGAAGCTGGGATGGACCCGGATTGTCGGGTTTCAGACGCGCCACCCCATTCACCGCCTCCAATTCGAGATGACCGTCCGCGCCATGCGGCAGGGAAACGCAAACCTGCTCCTGCTTCCGGTAACCGGCATCACGCGCACCGGCGATTTCGACCATTACACGCGCACCCGCTGCTACAGGGCGGTGACACCGCATTATCCGCCCAACTCCTTCATCCTGAATCTCCTCCCGCTCTCTCTGAGGCTTGCCGGACCCAGGGCGGCCGTGCTCGATACCATCATCTCCAAAAATTTCGGGTGCACCCATTTCATCGTAGGCCACGATCACGCCGGCCCGGGAACGGACCGGAACGGAAAACCCTTTTACGAGGCCAAAGCCGCCCAGAAGCTTGCGGAAGAATACAGCCGCGAAATCGGAATCTCCGTACTGTGCTTCGAGGAGATGGTCTATCTGCCGTTTGAAGACGAATACCGCTTTGCCGGAGAGGTTCCCCCCGGCACCCAGACCATTTCTCTTTCCGGTTCCGACATCCGGAAGCGCTTCCACCACGGCCGCCGCATCCCGGAGTGGGCGACGTTTCCGGAAGTCAATGATGAGCTGCAGAAAGCCTACCCTCCCCCCCGGACGCAGGGGTTTACAATCTTTCTGACCGGATTTTCGGGCGCCGGGAAATCGACCATCGCAAAGGTTCTATACTCGAGATTCCTTGAGATCGGCGAGCGTCCGGTCACGCTTCTCGACGGAGACATCGTACGGCAGCATCTTTCCAGCGAGCTCACGTTTTCCAAGGAACATCGGGATATCAACGTGCTGCGCATCGGATTTGTCGCTTCCGAAATCACCAAGAACCGTGGGATCGCCATTTGCGCTCCGATTGCGCCGTACCAGAAAACGCGGGAATACATCCGGTCTACGATCGAAGCCAACGGCGGCTTTATCGAGGTTCACGTTTCCACTCCTCTGGAGCAATGCGAAAAACGAGATCGAAAAGGGATGTACGCCAAAGCCAGGGCAGGTCTGATCACCGGCTTTACAGGCATCGACGCCCCCTACGAAGCTCCCGTCTCCCCTGAATTGAGGATCGATACCACCCATTCCACCCCGGAAGAATCCGCTCAGGAGATCCTCCTGCTGCTGGGGCAGAAGGGATACCTGTAAGGAAGAAAATCACAAGCTCCAAGCATCAAATTCCAAACAATAAGACAAAAAAATCACAATAAATCAAATAATTCAAACCTCTGCTCTCTCACTTTGCGTCTTAGCCTGTCGTAACAAAGCGTAGATCCCGCTGTCGAGACCTCGTGAAATCTCTTCTCATTTCACTGGGGCGCCTTTGTGTGAGAACCTATGAAATCGTTGCACGTTGCACGTCAAACAAAAGATCAGAGGCTTAGATGTAAGAAGATGCCCAAGCTATTAACTTAAAATCAGCTACTCATTTTTTCTTATTGAAATTTGTTTTTATTGAATATTGTTTGGAATTTGATGCTTGTGATTTGTGATTTTCTTTCGACTTTGCGCCTTTGCGTGAGGCCCTCTTGCTCTTCCGACTTCAAGCTTCTGAAGGATCGTAAGGCGAACTAAAGGTTCTCTGCGATGTTCCGATAATTAAGGAAAAACAAATGGATTCCCTGATTATCGGTATGGAACATCTCAAAAGTAAAAGATTGCTTTCATATGCCACCCTGATATGCGCCCTCATTTCGGGGTGCGTTCCGATGGCCACAGACCTCCGGAAGATCGGATTCAACGAGATCCAGAAGGGTTTTGCCAGTCTCGATAAGACGCCCGATCTGCATGAGGTGATCGAGTTGAAAGAAGTGAAGGTCCATGTTGTCGGGGATCGGAAGTATTTCAAATGGGAAAAAGCCGCTGCGTACGGCTCACCGGTTGCAGGATATGCCACCACCGGAAACGAGATTTACGTATTCGGGAAAATGGTAAACGGAAAAATAGTGGTCAATCAGGCCATCCTGGGTCATGAATTAAACCATCTGTTGAATTTTAAAAACCAAAGAATCGCAAATCCGGATAGACTCGACGATCTGGGAGCATAGAGAGGCCGACTGCATGAAGAAAAGACCCCTTTCCATCGTGATCATCGCCGTCTTTTATCTGTTCGAGCCGATCGGAAACCTTATCCAGGCGGCTTATATAAACGATCTTCCGCTGATCGGACAAAACAGCATTCTCCATCATCTGATCTGGAGCGATTGGATCGTTCTCAGCCTCTTTCCCGTGGTTGCCTTCGGCGTTTATACGGTCCGGAAATGGGGATGGTTTCTTTTTGTCGGCTTTTCGGTGCTGCTCATCTCATACAACTTTTACGTCTATTTCTTTTTAAATCCGAATTATAAGCTCCATACCGTAATCCTGTTCATCATCTTCGTTACGATCATTTCCGCGGTGTTTTTCAGAAAGCATGTCTATGCACCTTATTTCAACCCCCGCTTGAGGTGGTGGGAGGTTGCATCCCGATATCGCATCGCGCTCGATGCAAAAATCATCGCCGGCGATTCGCCGGTCGCTTGCCGCCTTCTTGACATCTCTGAAACAGGCTGCTTCGTCAATTATGACGGAGCGCTCGAAGCCGGCGAAAACGTTTGGATGAGCATCAAATGTGCGGGCGATGAGATCAAATGCCTTGGGAAAGTGGTCCGAAAATCGGCCGCTCCGGGCTGCTCCGGGTACGGCATCTGGTTTCAAACCGTGTCTCGGGAGACCCGCCTGAAGATAAAAGCCCTGATCCGCACCTTGGAAGCCCACGGCGGCAAGGACCGCACGGAATCGATCTCAGCAACCAGTCTGCCGGACGGGATCCTGGAAAAAAGAAGAAGCTTCTTTGAAAACATGCACTTCCGAGTGACCGGCATCTGACTTGATTAAAAAGCCACAAATTCCAAGCATCAAATTCCAAACAATAATCAATAAGAAAAAATTCCAATACTCAAACAAAATTCAACGTCTCCGCGTCTCCGCGTCCCCGTGTCCCCGCGTCCTTTCCTCTGCTCTCTGCCCTATGCCCTTTGCTGTCATCTGTCATCTGTCATCTGGTTCTCCGCTGACCTCTGACCTCCGCCCTCTCGCCCTTCTTTGCGTCTTTGCGCCTTTGCGTGAGACCGACATCGCTCTTCTTGCTCTTTCCCCCCTCTCCTGGTATATTCCTTTCAATTAGAGGCCGTAAACACCTGTGTGTACTTCGTCTCTGTGGTGAACCGCCGTGGTTGTGATCGCCAAAACCGTTCAGATTCTGATTGCTCTCATGCTCGTTTCGTCTCCTGCCATCTGCGAAACGGGGATTATCCCTTACGCCAGAGAAAGACAGGCCGCCGTGCGAAAAGCAGCGGCCTCCCTTTCAAGTCTTTCCCAACTCCGGGACAAAAATTATTCAGAATCCCGGTTGGCTGCAGCCGCCGCTGCCGTATTCGAATTTCCCGAAACGGTCGGGTCTTCAACCGGTAAGGATCCCAGAGAAATCGCAGAGCGGCTCGAACCGATCCTGTCGGATCGACCGCTTCTTGAAAAATTCGAGCACAACCTCGTGCGCCTGGATCGTTTGCTGAAGAGTGCAGAAGAAGCTAAGAACGGCCGGAGGGACAACCTTCTGCCTGAAAAACCGCTCGAAGCCGTCGAGAAGGAGTATCGGGCGCTGCTGTTGATGAAAAACGGTACCGGAAAGAATTCCGATAAAATCCTGTCTCTCCTGGATGAGGCGTGCAGGCTGGATCCATCCTATTCAGGTTTGCGGATCACCCGGGGATCTGCATTCTACAGCCTGGGAGAGTGGGATAAGTCGGTAGCAGATTTCACAGCCGCCATAGAGATCGATCCCCAGGATATCCGGGCATACAACAATCGAGGCATGGCGTATCGAAAACTTGGAAACCTGGAGGCGGCAGCAGCCGATTACACACACGCAATCGCGCTTGACCCCGAGGATGCTCGTCCTTTCAACAACCGGGGAAACATTTTCAACGAAATCGGATCTTTTCAGGAAGCGGTCAGAGACTACGACCGCGCGATTTCTTTGAATCCTGCCGATCCCCACGCATTCTACAACCGTGGCCAGGCGTTGAAGGAATGGGGAAAATACGAAGAGGCGGTTTTGGATTATTCGAAGGCGCTTCAAATCGATCCCAAGTACATCAAAGCCTATTCAGCCCGGGGGAGTGTAATGGCCCGGTTGGGACGGTACGAACAGGCTGCAGCCGATTTCACGAAAGCCATCGAGCTCGATTCCCCCAGATGTACGGCCTTTTACAACCGTGGGCTTGCCAGATACCGCCTTGGGGCTTGCGAAAAGGCGGTCGAGGACTACACCGAAGCGCTTCGAATCAATCCTAATTATGCAGAGGCCTATACCAATCGGGGAGGCGCATACGGTACGCTGGGCAGATACCAGGAGGCGATGGACGATCTCAATCAGGCCATCCGGCTCGATCCCCACGACCCCAAAGCGTACCTGAACCGTGCACTGGTCCATGAAGGACTGGATCATGCCGATCAGGCGATTGCGGACTACTCCGAAGCCATCCGCCTTGCTCCCGATGAAGCGGCCGGCTATGTCAACCGATCCCTCTTGTACATGCAGGCCGGAAAAATCGACCTGGCCTGCCGGGACGGGAAAAAAGCCTGTGACCTGGGCGAATGCGACAATCTCCGGACGGCCCAGAAGAAAGGGTTCTGCAAATAAAAAAAGGAAGAGCAAAAAGTAAGAGGCTCACGCAAAGAAGGACAAGAAAATCACAAATTCCAAGCTCCAAAGGGAAGAAAATCACAAGCTCCAAGCATCAAAAGGAAGAAAAAATCACAAATCACAAGCATCAAATTCCAAACAATAATCAATAAGACAAAATTCCAATACTCAAACAAAATTGAAGACCATGCAGCCCTGGCAGCGGGATCTCCGCTTCGCTCCGGCAAGCTGCAGGGAATCTTCCTCCGTAAGGAATTCTAACTATTTAGCTTCGCTCGCTAAACCCGCCGCAAGCAGCGGGGAATGCGCTCGCTTTTTCGTTTCAAGAAAACCCTCTGCCCTTTACCATCTTCTCATCTTCTCATCTTCTCATCTTCTTTCGCTTTCTGACATCTGACTTCGTCCCCGCGTCTCCGCGTCCCCGTGTCCCCGCGTCATTCCCTCTGCTCTCTGCCTTCCGACTTCCCGTTCTTTTACCCTTTGCGTCTTTGCGCCTTTGCGTGAGACCACCGCCTTCGGCGGAATTCCGAATTCAAAATTCCATGATTCAAGATTTAACTCTTCATGCTCGATGCTCTATTCTCTTTTGCTGACTTCTGGTCTCTGATATCTGACTCCTGGCCTTCTCCGCGTCCCCGCGTCCTTCTCTCTGCCCTCTGACCTCCGACTTCCCGTTCTTTTACCCTTTGCGTCTTTGCACCTTTGCGTGAAACTCTTGCCCTTCTCTGACCTCCGATCTCTGACCTCCGATTTCTGACTTCTCTCCGCGTCACCGCGTCACCGCGTCTCTCCCCCTCCTCCCCTCACTCTTTCCTTCTATCTCTTCCCCTCGCTCTTCCCTATGAACCATACACGGTCGTAGTCGTCGTCGAAGGCGGTTCAGTGGTTGTGGTCGAAGGCGGTTCAGTGGTCGGTGGTAATGTCGTCGGTGGTAACGTCGTCGGCGGCTCCGTTGTGGTTGGAGGCTCCGTCGTGGTCGGAGGCTCCGTTGTGGTCGGCGGCTCCGTTGTGGTCGTTGTTGACGTGGTCGTTGTGGTTGTGGTCGTTGTGGTTGTTGTCGTTGTTGCAGGCGCCAAAGTGGTTGTGGTCGCCTCAATCGTGGTTTCTCCCACGGTGGTTGTCGTTTCTCCTACGGTGGTTGTCGTTTCTCCTACAGTCGTGGTCTCCTCGGCCGCCGTCGTTGTCGTGTCGCCTTCGGATGTGGTACCTTCCCCCTCGGTGGTTGTACTCTCCTCTTCCGAGGTGGTGGTTTCCTCTTCTGTGGTGGTTTCCTCCGCTTCCGTGGTGGTCGCCTCCATTTCGCTCACCTGCGTTTCTTTTTGTTCGATCTGGGTCTGGATGTTATCCAGCAACTGCCTGGCTTCTTCGGCAACCGCAGGATCCGAGTTCTTGGTGAGTTCTTCGGCGGCCGCAGCGATCGCCTGCAAAGTGGTGAGTTCCGCCTGGGCCTGATCCAGTGCATCGCCGGTTGATTCCGCCTGCTGCGACTCTGTCGCCGCCGTTTGTATGGCCGCATAAACATTGCTTTTCACCGCCGCCTCGGCTCCGGGGTTATCGAAGAACCCGCGGATGAATTCTCCGTATTGGGCGGAGATTTCGCCGGAGATCACATTCAAGTAGCTGTTTGCGTTGTCATAACCGACATCGACTTCCGAGCCACGGATGCCGGCGGTTGCCGTGGGGGTCTGCAGGTAGTTCTGTTTGATCGAATTCCCGCTGATAAACGTCAATTTTCCGATAAAGCAGGTGATCCTGCGCACGGTGCTCTTCGATTTGAAAACCCAGAAGCCGCTCTCCTCTTCCTTCTGCTGGATGAGGCTGTTCGAAAAGGAGCTCATTCGGAGTATGGCGCCGTCTCCGAAGGTGATCTCAGCCGTTCCCTCTTTGGTCTGGACCCGGTCTCCGTCATTGAGCGCATGACCTGCCCCGGTTACGCTTAAAACCCCGGATTCTGAAAGAACGATGACCTCGCCCTTGAAAGAGGTAATTTCGGCGAGCTGTACGGCCGCACCCGCTGCCGGAAAAAGAAATACGGAAAGAAAAAGAATCGCTGACAGTGCAATCGTCGTTCTTTTCGGATCCATTACCCTTCTCCTTGTGATGATTCGCGCATGGATGCATTCAGTCGGCAATTTTCATTAGCAATTTTCATGCCTGTCGTCAATTGTAAAGAGCACAGGGCAGAGGGCAGAGGTCAAACATCGTTGCACGTTACAGGTTGAAATCGTTGCACGAGATAAGAGAGAAGGAAAAAGCGAAGAAAAGATGCCTCACGCGAAGGCGCAAAGACGCAAAGAAGGGCAGAAGTCGGGGGTCGGAAGTCAGAAGTCAGCGTAGAGCCTGATAACGGATGACGGATGACGGATGACAGAGGACGGATGGAGGGAAGACACGGAGACGCGGGGACGCGGGGACGCGGAGAGAGGTCAGAAGTCAGAAGTCGGTGGTCAGCGTAGAACCTGATGACGGACGACGGATGACAGAGGACGGATGGAGGGAAGACACGGAGACGCGGAGAAGGTCGGAAAACAGGAAGAGCGAAGAGGGCATCACGCAAAGCTCGCTAAGGCGCAAAGGGATGGACGAGGGGAAAAGGGCAAGAAAATGAGAAGGTTAGTCAAGTGTTCATCTGTGTTTATCCGTGTCCAACCTTCTTTTCGTTTGAAATTGATTTTGTTTGAGTATTGGAATTTTGTCTTATTGATTATTGTTTGGAATTTGGAGCTTGGAGCTTGGGATTTGTGATTTTTTCTCTGTTCAAGAGATCTTCCAATCGCTGTGTGAGGGATCTCATACGATTTCCGAACTTTTCGTCCGTTTGAAGCAGCGAGATATTTTTTGTCCATTGATCCATACGCTGCCTCTCGGCCTTCAAATCGTCGACTGCATATTTCGCCCATACGGAAAACCGGTCCTCTTCGACAGCACTCCGATAGCGGGAAAGGCTTTTCTCCATCCAGCCGAGCGCTTGTTCGACATGCACGGAATTTTGCTGCTCATCTCTTGGCGCAAACTCATTGCGCGCCCGATTGCGGTAAATGCGGGCCAGCTTGACATTGGCTTCGCCGACGTAGCGGCTGTAAGGATAATCCGAAAGGAGATTCAGGTACCAGAGTTCGGCGGCATCTTCCTCCCCCAGGTTTTCATGGCACATGGCGGTAGTCAAAATGCAGTTGATCACATCCCGGTGGTCGTATGCGGATCTTGCATCCAGAAGCGGCTTCATGGTCAAGATGGCTTTGCGGAACGCCGAATCCGCATCCGCCAGGTTTTTCCGGTCCCGCTGCAGATTCCCCTCCTTGTAGAGATGATATCCTGCGATGTAGGTCCGAACCGGCCTGTTTCGAAAGGCCGCACCCGCTGCGATCAGAAAGGCGGCCGAAACGATCACTAGGCACAGGATATAGGGTCTTGCTGCCGCAGCATGCTTCTCGACAACTGACAAGAGGCGTTCCCATCTTCTAGATGCCGCAGGATTTTCCGCTTCGGTTTTAGGTTTTTTCAGACGGCGCATGAACGCAGCGGAAAGGATAAAAAAGAGGCCGATACAAGTAACGGCAAGCCCTGCAAGTTCCCAACCGGACCGCGCGTAGGTCAATGTCACCGTTTTTTGCCGGGGAATGACCATCATCAGGTGGGGGCTTACCGGATAGACCCCGTTTGCACCGTCAACTTTCCAGTTGGGAAAGTAGGAAACTTTGACAAGGTGGGGAATTCCCGGCTTGTTCGTGGTGAACCGGATCCGCAGATGATCGATATCGGAATCGATTTTGAGGTCTTTTCGATCCAGCCTGTTCGAACGGAACCGGCCGAGGTCGAACACCCGGTCGGTGGAATCGAAAAAGACGGCCCTGTCCGCTCGATCGGTCACATACCGGTCCGGAACAAGGAGCACATCGTTTCCTTCAGGATATTTGTACCAGGAAAAAAAATCATCCACCCATTTTTCCCCCGTATAGCGCACCGGTCGAACATCGGGAACCTCTACATACCTTCCCTTGCAGCCGATATAACGGTAGAGGGAAGCGGCCCCAAACTGCGCCTCTCGTTCGAACCGGTCGGATCCCGAAAGCGCCTGTTTCACCGTATCGGTCATCACCACCAGATGCGAGATGTTGTAGAGATCGAAGTGGACCGGAAGCGCCCCGGGGTTGATCATCGACAGGATCTGCGGCTTCGGGGTTTTGATGTCTCTCGAAAATTCGGTCTGGATGAATGCGTTAAACCGGGCTGCGATGGAGCCGGCATAGTGAATCCCCTCAAGTGTCTGTCTTCCTGAAAAAAGGAGAAGTGATTCGAACACCCGGTCTCCTCCGAAGCTTCCGTACAGGTCGCATTTTTCATAGGCCACCCGCGGTGCGTTCAAGGGATCGGGGTTTTCCTTCTCATATGCGGTCCTCAAATACCGGTTGATTTCGGCAAACTCCGGATAGCCGCTCGCCATCTCATACCCCTTGTTGTTGAACCGGTACCAGTTCCCGGACTTGACGGCCCCGAAGATTACGGCAACGACCGCCAGATAGCAGGCCGTAAAGCCGAAAAGGATCCGGAAACCTTTCCCTTTTTCCGCAATAAAGGGCTCGAGCGTATCGACGGCAAACACCATCATGAGTGCAAAGCTGAGCGGCGGCAGAAACCGGATATCGGGCACCTCCAGAAAATGGGCGGAGAAATAGGCTGTCACGCACCCGAACATCAGTACGGTCCAAAGAAGAAGCCGATCCGCAGGTGCCAAACGGGCGTATTTTTCAACTTTCTCCTGAAAACGCTTCGACAGGATCAGGTAGGCAAAGATGCCGATGCAGAAACCGCCGTAGAGGATGGCAATGAACCATGGGCTTGAAAGCTGCTTCTGCAAAGCGGCATTTGAAATCTTTCCCGTGATGAACCCGTGCAGTCCGCACGCGCCGATGAAAACGACGGCCGCAAAGCAGATGGATCCGAACGCTCGGCAGAACCCGGAAAAGTTCGCCCGATGCAGCAGGAATACTCCGGGCAGGGTAACCGCCATACCCACCCCTAACGACACCGGCAGAAGAAACGGCTTCAGACTTTCGGCAAAATCTTTCCCGATGATTGCACCCGTTGTCTCCGGATAGTGCAGCCCGGTGCTCCAGAGAGCGCTTCCGTAAACCAGGTAGTTTCCGATGAGATAGGCCGCGGCAAATCCGCCGATAAGGGAGAAAATGAGAAAAGAGATCTTCGGAAGCATTTCCTTTTTTTCGAGCCGTCCGATCACATGAACGGCAAACCGGGGGGCGGTCAGCAGAATCAGCCCCAGTAGACCGGCCATGCTGTACCGCAGATTCACGAACTCCTGCCAGATCATGTAGACAGGAGTGGTATACGGATAACGATAGGCGGCAAGAGGAAGGATCCAGAAAGCCATGCAGACGAAGGCAACGGCCCCGACGCCGATCAGGTATCGAAGCCTCGTTCCATTCAAATAGGCAAAGAAAAAAAGAAATATTGCCGGAATGAAGACGAACAGGTGGCAGAGACCGATCAGACCGAAAAGGATCCCGTTTCGAACCATCCATCGCTCCTCTTTGGTCCCCTTATAAAAGCTGCCGATAAAGAGGGCAAACAGGCTGAAGGCGAACATGTAGCAGAATTCACCGGCAAAGGTGCTCAGAGTATTTGCTCCGAACATCGTATACGATTCGTTGAAGAGGAAAAGAAGGCTTGCCGCAGATCCGACGACCGGAATCGGAAACCGGTACCCCATCCACCGGAGTCCGAAGTAAACAGCGGATGGAAACATGAAGATGCCGCTCATGATCACCCACTTGAGCGTGATGGTCAGCGGAATCCCAAGAAGCTTTGCGGGCAAAACGGCGAGCAGAAACGGGGGGATGAAATAGAAGTTGAAGTTGGGATAGCCGCAGAAGTTACCCATATCCCAGCCCATCAGCCGCCCGTTGGGAAGAAGCACCTCCGCCAGATGATCAGCCACCCCCATCCAGCTTGCCGTATCCCCGCCGGTAACCACCGTATCATATAAAAGATACCGCACATCGAAATAGACCATGAGGAATGCCGTCAGCCCCGTTAACAAAAATGCATCAACGATGTTAAAGTCCCTTCGTTCCATTTCCGCCTTTGCGTGAGACCCTCCTCTCTTTTCCCCTACATCTCTTTCTCTTTACCTTTGCGTCTTTGCGCCTTTGCGTGAAACCCTCTTCTCTTTGCTCTCCCCTTTACCCTTTACCTTTGCGCCTTTGCGTGAAAGCCTCTTCTCTTTGCTCTACCCATTCTCCTTTACCTTCGCGTCTCTGCGTGAGCCTCTCGCTCTTAAAAATATTTTGACAATATCCGCAACCATGAAAAACGGATCCCGCGTGAGCCGTACCTTCGAGCCCGCATGCTTTACCAGGGCGACCGGTATCCTGCATATCTTCAGTTGCAGCGAACGGGCTAAAACGAATATCTCCACATCGAAGGCATACCCTTTGATCCTGGTTTTCGAGAAAATTTCTTCTGCGGCTTTATCCGAAAAACCCTTGAACCCGCACTGGGTGTCGTTTACATCGATATCGAACAAGGCGCCGACTGCGGCTGAAAAGATTTTACCGGCAATCCTTCGGCCGATCCCTACTTGCGACTGTGTACCGCAGCAGGCCAGGCCCCGATCGCCGGTTACGATGTCGCATCGATCGTCTCTAAACGCTTCGGCCGCCATGCTCAAGGCATCGAGCCGGTACGGCAGGTCTGCGTCGGTGAAAATCCGGTATCTTCCTTTCGCATCGAGCATTCCGCACTTGACGGCATGCCCCTTCCCCCGGTTTTCCGAAAGACGCAGGACCCGGATCCGGCCCGACGGCGCCTCGCGCGCAATCAGATCCGCCGTCCCGTCGGTGCTCCCGTCATCGACGACGATGATTTCGAATCGCTCGAAGTGCGAATCGCAAAAATCCGCAAGCACCCGAAGCGTCGGCAGGATCCGATGGGACTCGTTATAGGCAGGAATTATAATCGATAGCATAGGATAGAGCATGGGAAAGAGGCCTCACGCAAAGGCGCAAAGGTCTTTTTTAAGCTTGGCGTATTGGCCTAAAACCCATGAAATCGTTGCACGGTTGACCTCTGACTTCCGACCTCCGCCTTCTGCCCTTCTTCGCGTCTTTGCGTCTTTGCGTGAGGCCTCTTCTCTTCGCTCTACCTCTGACATCTGACCTCTGACATCTCTCCGCGTCCCCGCGTCCTGCCCCATGCCCCATGCTCTTTGCCATCCACTAATCTTCTCATCTTCTAAACTTCTAATCTTCTTGCCCTTTTCCCCTCGTCCATCCCTTTGCGCCTAGCGAGCTTTGCGTGTCGAAGCGAAGCGTAGATCCCGCTATCGGGAGACCTCTTCTATTCGCTCTTTCCCTTCGCGTCTTTGCGTCTTTGCGTGAGGCCCTCCTGCTTTTGCTCTAATTGACTTCCGACTTCAGACTTCTGACCTCTTCCCTTACCGACCTCCGGCCATAGAGGCCCATCATTCCCCACACCCCCAAAATACCGAAGAACCCCCACAGCCAGTACCATCTTGTCCGGACAAACCAGTTCTCGGGCTCTTTGATCGTGACGAGAGACTGGACGAGGACCGTGTTGGGTGCACCGTTTTCGTCGTATTCGAGAACACAGAAGATGGGATACCTGGCGCCTCCGATGCCGCAGCGATTGCTGAGCTCGAATTCGACGGCGCTCTGTTTTCCCGTCTCCGCCTGAATCTCCTGCTCGAGCCTGGAGGCAGTCAGCGCATAGGGCAGGAAAAGGGTCGCCTTTAAAGGTTGAACGCTTCTGAGGCGATTTGTAACAAGAATCTTAAGCGTTCCCCTGGTCGCCACAGCAATGTACGACGCACGGGCGCTTATTCCCGGTTTGCTGCCGCCGGTGGCCGGAAACGTCCCTGCGGTCAGGGCCGAATACGGATTCATCCGATGGTCGTGAAAAAAAACCTCGCCCACAAAGGGAAATCGTCCCGTCTTTTCCTTCGGAAGCGGAAGCTCGAACGCAAAGGAGGTCTTATTCCCCGCACCGATGCGATCGATCGACTGGGCCTCGACAGCCCTCCCGAATATATGAAGAACCGCCTTGACTCTTTCGGCAGCCTCATTTCCCTTATTTTCAGCCTCCAGCAAAACCCTGACCCGCTCGTCCGCAACCGAAAGCGTCATGCGGGTGCTCAAGGTGATTACGCCGCCGTGGGCTAACGGGGATGTGACTAAGAGCAAGAAGATGAGAAGATGAGAAGATGAGAAGATGAGACGGGGAAAATCAAAGAATATCGAACAATGAGCAGGCCTCACTCCCCAGTACGTCCTGCCGGACCTGCGGGGAGAACAAAACCTCAAAGACCGAAAAGAGAAATAATCGCCGCTGATGAACGCTGATGAACGCTGATAATCGTGGAACGTGAAACGTTCAACGTGTAACGATTTCAAGCTTTCCCTCTCTCTGTCTTTCCCTCTATCCCTCTGTCTTCACCCTTTGCGCCTTTGCGCCTTCGCGTGAGGCCTCTTCTCTTCGCTCTTCTCTTGATCTCTGACATCCGACTTCTGACTTCTCGCTCTACCAAAACCACCACTTCCGCCTCCCCGCCTCCCGTGCGGCGGGCACTTCCACCGGGAGCCCGGCAAGGATCGCCCGGGGCCTTTGGATCACCATCTCCTGTGCCTCTTTTTCGCTTTCGAGGATACGGGCTGCGATTCCGACCGCCTGGGAAAGAATCGGCGGGCGATTTCCGCTGGAGTGGGCGTCGGATGCGATGACATGGGCCTGCCGGTTGATGAGCAGCCGGTGGGCACATTCCATGGCCTCCCGGCCGAAGTCCCCGGTGATGCTCATGGCGGTGATCTGCAGAAGGCAGCCCATCCGGATCAACTCGGAAGCGTAGGTCTCCTGCTGCTGGAAGACCGAGTTTCGCTCCGGATGGGTGATGATCGGGGTGATCCCGTTGATTTTGAGCTTGAAGAGCTCGCTTCCATGCCAATCGGGAATCGACTGGTGGGGGAATTCGACCAGCATATACTTTCCCTTTCCGCCGATCGTTGCCGCATCCTGGTCCCGAACCTTTTCGAACAGCCCCACGCACAGGTGCACGTCGGCACCCGGATAAATTTCGAGTCCGATTTTCTCCCGGGCCAGTTCATCGCGGAGCCCTTCGACATGATGCAAAATCTTTGCATAGCGATTGATGTATACGGAATTGAGCGTGTGGGGGGTGGCCACCATGGCCCGGATGCCGTCTGAAAAGGCGATTCGGGCCATCTCGATGCTCTCTTCGATCTCTTCGGGCCCGTCGTCGATATCGGGCAGGATATGACTATGCAGATCGATCAATAGGGGGATGCCTGCGCTTTCCTGCGCCGGGTTTCCTTTTTCTTGCGGTCGCCGTCTTCGCCGTAATAATAGTAGTAGTACTGATAGTAATAGGAGCCGTATCGCCCGGTATTCACCCCGTTCAGCACCGCTCCGAGAATGGGGGCTTTTACCGAATGAAGCTGCCCGAGTGCGTTCTGAATCAGCGGCCGGGGGGTTTCCCCGGCGCGGATCACCAGCAGCACGCCGTCGGTGTGCGGGGCGAGCACCACCGAGTCTGTTACGGCCGTAAGCGGCGGGGTGTCGATGACGATCCGGCTGTAGTCCTGGCGCAATCGATCGAGGAGCTGGCGCATCTTGTTGGAGCCGAGTATTTCGGCCGGGTTGGGCGGAATCGGCCCGCACGGGATCACATGCAGGTTATCGAGCTGTGTACGAAGGATTACCTCCTCCAGGCTGTTTGAGCCGACCAGGTAGCTTGAGATCCCTTTTTCCCGTTCAAAATTGAACACGTGATGGAGCCGCGGCCGCCGCATGTCGCAGTCGAGCAGGATCACCCGCGGATCGCTCTGAGCCATGG
>QZKK01000138.1 GCA_003599475.1 Desulfobacteraceae bacterium | reverse complement strand
TCCGATCTCATGCCGAGCCCGGACCTCCGGCCGGCATAGGCGGATACCATGCCTGCGGCGGAAGGGTGATACATGGAGGAGCCGATCGATCCCAGGGCGATCAGAAGAAGGGAAATCGCGTACCCCGAAGAGATCCCGGTCAGCGGGATGCAGACCGCACTCACAAGCGTTCCGGCCAGGATGATGATTCGGGTCTGGTAGCGATCGGCAAGATACCCGAACAGCGGCTGGATGAGAAAGGCGGTCAGGGTGCTTGCCGCGGTGATCGTCCCCACCTGGGCAAGCGTGAGCGAAAATTTCTCCGCCAGCACCGGAAGAAGCGGCCGGATGAAGGATTGATAGAAGTCACCCGTGAAGTGCACAAGGAAAAGGGCGAAGATCACCCTTTTATCGATCCCGTAAACGGGTGGATCGGGCCCCTCCTGAACAGTATCCATTCGGATCGCCTATCTCTGATCCCATGAAGGGACAGGCCAGACCGGTTTTGCCCCCTGCGGCCGGTTGTCTTGAGGCCAGAGAGGGATTCGATCCCCCTTCTGATTTTGGGACACCACCCCGTGAGCGTGCGCATTCTGCCCCTTGGGGTCGAAGGTGATCCTCTGATATCCGGTAACGAGCGCGGGTCCGGCGGTAATGTCCGTTTTCGCCAGTGCATTCCGGATCTTTTCCCTGTCGTTCGATCCGCTTCGGTTCAGAGCGTCATGGATCAGCCAGACATTGGAGTATCCCTGGGCGCCGTATGCGTTGATCGAAGAGCCGAGCCCGTCTTTGAATTTTTGATTGAGACCCAGGATTTTCTCCCTCAAAGCCGACCGATCGGCCGGCCAGTCCTCCTGCACGAACATATAATCGACCGATGCCCGGGGGGCCGATTGATAGAAGAGGGGGTCTTCCGACCCGGCCCCGATCGAATGGATGCCGAAAGGAACATCGATTCTTTCCTTCATCATGGCTTTGGAAAAACGGACATGATCGTCGGTATACAGGGCGACGATCAGAAGATCCGGGTTCCTTTCGCGAACCTGGGCCAGGATCGGAGAGAAATCCAACTGCTTGTCGGGATGGGCCTTGTCGACGATCAGAAAATATCCTCTTTCCACGGCCAGCCGGCGGATGTTTTTCGCCTGGGCGTGCCCCCAGTCGGTCGATTGATAAACCAGGCCGACGGTTCTCGGCTTCTTTCCGGTTTCCCGGCTGAAGTGCTCGATCGCATCGAACTGCTCCTTTGCGTCGAACAGCGCCGAGTTGCAGGGACGGAAGATGTATTTGAATCCCTGTTCGGTGATCTCGTCCATGGCGGCGGAGTTTACGACCCAGGGGGTCTTGTAGCGCTCGGCCACCTTTATGGCAGGAAAGGTGATCTGGCTGTTGTAGGCACCGCAGAGAACGGATACCTGTTCTCTCAGGATCAGGCGCTCGGTTTCGGAATATCCGATGCTTGGGTTGGTTTCGGAATCGGCGAAGATCAATTTCAGCGGCGCACCGCCAAGTGAGGAGAGGCCGCCCGTCCGGTTGATTTCATCGGCTGCGAGGGTGGCCCCGAGCTTGATCTGTTTGCCGATATCCGCCGAGCTGTTGGTCAGAGGCACCACAAATCCGACGGGCACCCCATCCGCCGCACAGACGGACGCGGCCCAAAGCATCGCCAACGATGCGGCCATCCAAATTCCGGTTCTAAACCGTCGTTCTCTTTTCACGCGCGAACCTCCCTTTTTTCGAGCTTTTTCCATCCGCCCCGTTTCCGGGTGAAGATACAGAACGGCGGTAAAAATACAGGATCCGCCCCGCAAAGTAAAGGCGAGAATTGCGGGCGGGCCAGATCTCGGATCAGATCCCGAATCAGATCCCGAATCAGATCCCGGGTTGTAAAATCGCCTCTGAAAGGTGTAAAGTAATCGACATCACACCGGTTATGACCCTGAACCTTGGACCGGGAAGCCCTGAAAACTCGCCGAAATGAAGACACGTGGAAAGCACCGGATCTTTTTGACGCCCGGGGAGGCGATTGCCGCGATCCATTCGGATTTTATGCAATACGAACCCCAGAAACCCCTTTTTTTGAACCTGATTCCGCTGATCCTCGGCAAAGAAACGGTTGCGGTGAAGGAGGATCGGAAAAACGGCCTGTGGCTGAAGCTTTCCCGCGGCCGCCGGAAGTTTTTCACCTATGCGCAGTTGGGCGAGCATCTTGCCTCCGCTCTGAAAAACGCGCATCCGCCGGTGGAGGTGCTGGCGCGGATCTGCAGCATGGTCTTCCGGGCACCCGCCTGCCCGGGACGGAGTGCAGAGGGGAAGGACGGAATATGGATCGAAACGGAAGTTGAAGTGTTCCGGTGCAGGCAGTGCGGGCGCTGCTGCAGGACGCTTTCGTTTCACACCGAGTGTACGGTTTCAGATTACGAAAGATGGCATGCCGCCGGGCGAAGCGATATTCTGGAATGGGTGGGGGTGGTCCGCAGGGAGGGAAAGATCGCCTCCTGCCAGATCTGGGTCGTTCCCGGAACGAGGCAGTATGCAGAAGGATGTCCCTGGCTGCGAAAAGTGCCGGATCGAAACGTCCATGAATGCACGATCCACGATCTCCGACCCGGGATCTGCCGGCAGTACCCCGGCACCCGGAAGCATGCGGAAATGACCGGATGCCAAGGGTTCGATTGAGTGTTCAGTGTTCAGGTTTCAGGTGTCAGGAGGTGGACGGGTCCTGGAAGCCTTGGTGCTCGTACGAAACTTCACCCTTTCATTCACAATTGACCGTTCGCAGTTTACAATTGACAATTTATTTCGATGCTTCAGTTCATAATTGTGAATCGTGAATTATTAATTGCCAATTGTGAACCGGCCGCCCAGCCTGAGGTCGGGCTGAACCCCTGAACGCTGAACACTGAACGCTGAACGCTACATCTCGTAATAATAGTCCAGCCCGAGATGGGTGATCTCCTGTTCCATCATCAGATATCGCAGGGTATTTTTCAGCTTCATCAACTGGATGAAAAGGTCGTGTTCGGGGTAGAGGCTGGGGCCGCACTGGGGACTTTTGAAATAGAAAGAAAGCCATTCCTGGATTCCCGGAAGCTCCGCGCGCTGCGCAAGGTCCATGAAAAGCACGAGATCAAGCACCAGGGGGGCCGCCAGGATGCTGTCTCGGCATAGGAAATTGACCTTGATCTGCATCGGATATCCCAGCCAGCCCGAGATATCGATGCAGTCCCAGCCTTCTTTTTCATCCCCCCGCGGCGGGTAGTAACTGATGACCACCTTGTGGTGAAATTCACCGTAGAGCTCCGGGTACACTTCGGGCTGCAGGATGGTTTCAAGGGCGGAAAGCTTGCTCTCTTCCTCGGTCCTGGAGGAGTCCTTGTCGTCGAGCACCAGGCCGTCGCGGTTGCCCAGAATGTTTGTTGAGTACCAGCCGGTCAGTCCGAGCGAGCGCGCCTTCAAGCCGGGCGCCAGGATCGTTTTCATCAGAGTCTGACCGGTTTTCAGGTCCTTGCCCGCAACCGGCACCCGGTTTTTCTCTGCAAGCTCCACCATCGCAGGAATATCGACCGTCAGGTTCGAGGCTCCGTTGATGAAAGGGATTCCGCTGGTCAATGCGGCGTAAGCGTAAAGCATGCTGGGGGTGATGGTCGGATCGTTTTTCTCGAGGCCCGCTTCGAAGTTTTCCAGCGAGGCATGCACCTTACCGGCCTTCAGGTAGGCCTCGGTGCTGCCGCACCAGATCATGACGCATCGGCTTGCCCCCGATTCTTCCATGAAGCGATCGATATCGGATTTGATGGACGCCACAAGACCCGAGTGCGTCGTCTCCTTTTTGACATTGGGTCCGCTCAGTTTTTTTACGAAAAACGGGTTGAATGCGGCGGACCAGGGTTTGAGGCTCTGAAGAAAAGGCGCTGCCATTCGAAGATCTTCCGGCTTCAAGACGCCGGCCTGGAGGGCGGCCTCGTAGCAGCTCTCCGGGAAAATATCCCAGCCGCCGAAGACAAGATCATCCAGGGAGGCAAGCGGGATGAAGTCCTTGATTCGGGGTACGCGGTGCTCGAATCTTTTTCCCAGGCGGATGGTTCCCATCTGGGTGAGAGAGCCGATGGGACGGGCGGTATTCCGGCGCACTGCCTCCACTCCTGCGATAAAAGTCGTGCTTACCGAACCGCCGAGACCGGGAATCAGAACGCCCAGCTTTCCTTCCGGCTTGCGAATCTCGTCTTTCCGTTTCATGCAGAGTCTCCTGGATTCGATTCGATCGCGATGCTCCGATTGCCTAACGGGTCGGGTACCCTTTTTTCCAGGGTTCTTTCTTGAGCTCGACATGGTTTGCAAGTGCCCGGTAGAGAGCTCCGACTGCCAATTCCGCACAGTGCGAGGATTCCTTCGGAAGGGTTTTCAGATCTTCGATGACCGCATCCGGCGTGATTTTCCATGCCGCGGCGACCGATTTTCCCTCCACCATGTGAACGACCGCATTGGCGCAGGCGTTGGTGTTGATACACCCCTCGATCCGATAGGAGGCATGCTCGATGCATCCATTCCGGACCTTGAGAAAGATCTCTACCGTATCCCCGCAGTCGCCGATGTTTTTTCCATACCCGTCCGGTCTGCTGATCGCCTCCTGCCGGTCTGCGGACAAAGCCATCTGAAGGAAGCGCTCAGAGTGGTCTTTGAAAAAATCGAACTCCCTTTTTTCCATTCGATTCTCCTGTACGGTAATATTGCAGCCACGAAGGCCCAAAGCCAGAACCTTGGCCGAACGATTCCAGTGCTCGAAAACGCAAACGTCATTCCAACTGAAGTGACGATTCAGTAGAGAATCTTGTCGATCCATGCCTTTGAGCCCTGATGTCTTGGGGACTGAAGCCGGATCGCGAACATGATACCACCGGACTCGCTTTTTAGGCAAATCGAATGGGCAGAGGGCATAGAGCAGAGGGCATAGAGGTACCAAAGGCAGCCATAAGCCTTGAAACCGGATCTTACCTCCGCTGCGAAGTGCTGCGACGAGCCGGTGAAAAACTCTACCGGGATGAAAGCTCCCGGGGCGAGAGGCCGAGTTTATCGAGCATCGATCTGTCTCTGTTCCGGTTGTGTTCCCAGTAGGCGGAAACGAGTATGTGGGTTCGATCCGCCCGCGTGGTCAACGCTTCTCCGCCGGTGATTTTCGAAGGGGCATAGGTGTCTTCCCAGGACTGGATCCGATATGGAAACCGGGTCTCGAAAACGATTGCAAGGGTTCGGTTTTCCCCGGGAAAAGAGACCTCGTAACGGACCAGCGGGCTTCCTTCGAGACTCTGGCCCTCTGCGGCTTTAAACCGGCCGATCGCCTGCTGCGGCTTCGGTTCCTTGTGCTGGAATCGATTGTATACCATATCGGGAATGACGGTAAACTCTCCCAGAGGAAGCGTTGCCGGTGCGATCCGGACCAGATTCCAGAGCGCTTCCTCGGGCAGGGACGCCGGGATTTGAAACTCGCGGTCCGCCTCTTTTTCGAAGTAGGAATAGCTTTCCATCCGATACTGGTTTTCACGCAGGTTCATCTGCTGCCAGACGTGGCCGCACCACTCCTGAACGGAAGTGCTGATCTTCAGCGGCAGCGGGTGTTTCCCGACATCGACCGGGGAAAAGACCGAGGTCATCACCGAATAGGGGTAGATTCCGGTAAAGAACTTGCGCACGGCATTGAGCTTCATGACCGTGATGTCCTCAGGACCCGGGTCGTCGGCTTTGACCTGAAGCACCGGGTTTACCTTTTCCGTGACGAAAACGGTCACCGCATCCCCTTCATGGATTTCACCGTAACGGGACTGCTTGAGAGCGAACCGGGAGATTTCACCTTTCCCCGAGTACCAGTAGTCTCGGAACTGCTCGTATGTGTAAGTTTCAAACTCCGATGGGCCAAACGCGTACACCGGATGGGCCGCTGCGATTGCCAGGGCAACTGCAAAAAAAGCTAAGGGGTATTTCGGATTCATGATTTTATCCTCCAGAAAGAGCTCCCGAAGCGGGATCAAAGTTCGAACCCATAGTATAATGCATGATTCGCCGGCCCGCACATGTACCCGTGATCCCGTGATCCTGATTCGATCGGCACCGTCTATTCAGGCAAGCGGAAAAGGAATCTAAAGAATGTCACCATCAAGATCGATCCGCTTCAGATCAAGGCGATTAAAAAACTCTCCACCATGAAAGCGATTCCCTACCAGACACTCATCAGGCACTGACTTGCAGAGAGCATCAAAGCGGAGATGGACTCGATTTTGAAGTAGAACCGAGATTCTTCGATCGAAGGGGTCCTTTTTGCTTGATATTATACGGAAGCCGCCAGGGGAATATTCTCAAGGGTGACCTCGGGTAAGCGGCCTTGCCCTAAAACCTCGGTGGCGTCAAGTATTTCAATTCCTACAAGCTTTTCATCCGGCCCGATGTTCAATGCAATTTCCTCATTCAGTCTTACCGTACGGCATTCATGTTTGCCTTCAATCAGCCGGATATAAAGGGCATCGATTTCCGGATCATAACTGATTTTCATGACTCTCTCCTTCTAAAAGAAAAACGTTTAAACGGTGATAACGATCGTTTCTGTTGCCGTCTCTTTAATGACAGGGGCAACCTGCTTGATTTGCACTATTGTGAATTTACCTGTTTTTTCTCTTTTCGCTCTGTTTTGCTAAATGGTTGCGAACATTGAGAACCTTCCACAGGACAGCAGGATGTTCGGTTATTGTTTTCGTATCTTTGGAGCCGGGTGTGAAGAGTAGGTGGGGGAGCAACTCCCCACGCAATATGCCGGCAACGTATTCCTCCCCATGCGGCTCCAAGGATAGGAATTGCTGCATTACGACCCAAGCTCTATCGATGAGATCGGCAGGCTGTGGCGGGTCCGAGGAAGCCAGCATGGGGGCAAGGTTTTCGGAAAGGGCACGATCTGTAAGGATGCTCTGCAGGCGTTCCTTGGTATATGTGGGGAGTGGATGATCCAGAATAGCGGAAAAGGCTATGAATCGGCTTCTGAATGGACGCGATCGCACCATCTCCAGCGTTTCAGTTGAGAGATTTGCCACATCCCAAACGTCCCTTGCAGCGCTGCGGTCCAGAAGGACGAGCAATTTACCCACGAGCAGTTCTTCCGTTCCAACGACACGAACCTTAACACGATCCAGTTCGCCGGGTTGCCACAGTTCGCGGATCTCCAGTTCAACAAGCGGCAGCCTGAAGACATAATTCAGGTCCACCTCGATTCGATCGTCCGGCCCCATGACCGATCGGTAGGATAGAAAAATCTTTCGTCCGGCAAATGAATCTGCGGATCGCTGGGGCTGATATCCCCGTCGCCTGCTCAACTCATAAATGGCCTCCTCCACTCGTGGCCGATCCTCAAGCATCTTTTCCCGTCCGAAGTTCCCAATATAGTTGTAGTCGAGATCAACCGAGAGCCTTTTCGGGGGACCGAAGCAGAGGTTGAGCACTGTCCCGCCTTTGAGCGCAAGCACCTTCCCGAGAAACGGATGCCGCGTGATGTCTCCCGCCATTTCTCCCAGGCGGACGACCTTCTCCAGCGGGGCAATCTGGTAGCCGGTTTGGATCGAACATGCCTGTAAGTATTCCCGACTAGGGTTCATTCAGTTCTTCCAGTCGCATCAATTCCTTTGGAAGAATCAGATTCCAGCGTGACGCAAGCATACCGCCGCGTCGATTCCGTTCGAGGTAGTGAGGAGAACGCGGGCGGTGACGCTCCAAATGGTTCAGGAACTCCTCGGGAACATGGAAGGTCTCGCGGAAGCGTTCAAGAAACCAGCCCATAGCCGCCCACAGATTCGCGATGCCGTACCGCTGAAGGATTTCATCGAGAAGAGCAAGATCGAGAACAGCAAAACCACTTGCAGAAGTCACCAGTTCCTCCAGTCCCCCTGCCAACCCCGGCCTGCGAAATCCCTCGATCAATGTGCGCTCGGGTCCGGTCGTCCTAAGCAATTTGCCTTGCCGCTCGATTTTTCGCGTGCCTACATGGCTGCCTGATTCCGACCACATGGGAGCCGGGTGTTCAAGGAAACGCACAGTAGTTCCACTGATAAGAAGCGGCCTTCGTCGCACCTCTGCATAAAGGGTGCATTCGTTCCATACCGAGTGAGCAACACCCTGAAGTTCAAGGGCGCTGTGGTGTGAAAAGACACCTTCAGGCCGGAATGCCGCCGCCACCAGGAAGGGATCCGGCCGGAACTCTTGCGCCTTTGCGCCTGGGGGAACCACTGCGTACACCCCCCTGATTACAAGTTTCAACCGCCCGGTTTCCACATGATATTTCAGTCTTTCGACTGTTCTCGCACGACCGCCGGAAAGCCCAAGAGCCGTGCTCACTTCATCGAGCGAAAAGACCGGGTGGGCTGCAAAGAATTCCAGTGTCTTCATTTTACGTTTTGTGCTTTAGTAAGGGAAAATATCCCCTGTATCGACACGAAACGTCAAACCGCATCCAGTCTCGCCGTAACTTGACATTTCGTGATCCTATGGGGGAAATTATGCCCTTTTTGAACACCAAATGTCAACTGTTTTTGGTTTCCCTGCCAAATTCGGCTTGATTTAATTGACAATACGTTTTTCCTTCGAACAGAAATAAGGAGTTGCCTTATGGGTGCTGTAGGCGACGTCTCAATCCCCTCGAATCGGGTCACTCCTTCGATACCTTCCGCCTGCATCCAGAAGTCCCGCCGCAATCGATGGAAATGCATAGCCGCGCTTTTGGCAGGGCAATTTTCGGCAGGACCGCGAACAAAAATTTCCTCGCGCGTCAACCAGGCCGCCCGGGCGGTCTTGACGTCCAAGTGATTGAGGCAGGAGTTGCAGACCATCCGGACGCAGGTCTCCGGCATGGGCTTCTTCCAGATCCTCCAGTTCGGAGGCGAGAGGAAACACGCGGTAACGGTTTAAACTGAGGAGGAATTCTACGCGGGGTCATGCCGGCCAGGTCCGCGGCCTTCCCCGAAGACAATCGCCCAAGCTCATAAAGCTTTACGGCAGCCAGAATCGGCAATTCACGGCTGAATCTGGCTTCATCCGTCTTTTCTGCCAGCAGGACCTTTTCCGGCACTTCGATTACGATCTGTCTTGTTCCCATGACGAAACCTCTTTAAAAGTCATTTTATTCCAAGCTAGTATCCGTTGAATGCTCTCTATTGTCAATGACCGCTTGGGTGCACTATTCGGGGCCGAATTGAAGTGATAAAGCCGGGTTTACCTTTTCCGTGACGAAAACGGTCACCGCGTCCCCTTCATGGATTTCACCGTAACGGGACTGCTTCAGGGCGAACCGGGAGATTTCACCCCGGCCCGAATACCAGTAGTCCCGGAACTGCTCGTATGTGTAAGTCTCAAACTCCGATGGGCCAAACGCGTACACCGGATGGGCGGCTGCGATTGCCAGGGCAACGACGCTTGATCCGGATTCGCTTTTTTTTCTTCATAGTCCGCCTCACCAATCCTTGAAATATCAAACATAAGGCTTGACTTTTCAAGGTATACCCTTTAGGGACGCATTATGAACTTTATAGACCGAAAAACGGATCGGGCCACATTGACCAAGCTCATGTCCGTATTTCCCGTCACGGTGATTCTTGGTCCCCGGCAATGCGGAAAAACGACGCTGGCTCGAACGCTCGCCGCCGATTCTTATTTCGATCTGGAAAATCCGCAGGATCTTGCCCGCCTGGATCAGCCTCAGCTCGCACTGGAAGATCTGACGGGACTCATCGTACTCGATGAGATACAGCGGCTGCCCGGTCTTTTTCCTCTCCTGCGCTACCTTGTGGACCAGGGGAAGAGTCGCAAGTTTGTCATCCTGGGAAGTGCATCTCGGGATTTGATTCGCCAGAGCTCTGAATCGCTGGCCGGGAGGATCGCCTATTTGCAGCTTGGCGGCTTCCGCTTCAGCGATATCGATCCCGGGGCCGTTAAAACCCTCTGGTTCCGGGGAGGATTGCCCCGGTCATTTCTCGCGGCCGCCGACGATGAGAGCCTGCTCTGGCGGAATCAATACGTGACGACCTTTCTGGAACGGGACATCCCCCAGCTCGGGATCACAATCCCGGCCCGGACGCTTCGCCGCTTCTGGACCATGCTGAGCCATTACCATAGCCATCTTCTGAATTATTCGGAGATCGGCCGTTCCTTCGGCGTATCCGATATGACCGTGCGGAAATACTGCGATATTCTTGAAGGAACGTTCATGGTCCGAATCCTCCAGCCCTGGTTTGTCAACATCGGAAAACGCCTGGTGAAACGGCCGAAATTGTACCTGCGCGACTCCGGGTTGTTCCATGCTTTGCAGTCCATTGAAACCCCGGAGCAACTGTACGCTTCGCCCCGTCTCGGCGCCTCCTGGGAAGGTTTTGCCCTCGATTGCGTCTGCCGAACCTTGGGAAAGGAAGATGGGGAGCTCTATTTCTGGAACACCCATGCCGGCGCGGAACTCGATCTTTTCTGGCAGGCGCGTGGAAAAAGCTGGGGGGTGGAGTTCAAGTATGAAGACGCCCCCAGGTTGACCCGATCCATGAAGACGGCAGTCGAAGACCTTGATTTAGCGCGGCTGTGGGTCGTCTATCCTGGAAAGGCAGCCTATCGTCTGGCCGAAAAGATTCAGGTGATCCCTCTTGCAGAAGTCAGCGATACCTGGAACTACGATAACTGAGAACATAAAGGTGCCATCGCCCGATTGGAATCCAAATCTGTAACCTTGCGCAACCACACACTTTATAATTGACTCTCTTGCCAGATTTTTGTATTCGACTTGAGGCATCAACCGATTTGGACGGACTCATCCTGACGGCAGGTCTGAGATGTCTTCATCATGAAGGGGAAAATCATCCAGAACGATAGACGCCTTTCTGCCCCTGCGGACTTTGATTTCAAAACAGTGTCTCGGGCAGCCCGCAATGTCCTTAAGTTTATCCACCTTAGAAGCTCGGCGAAGAACATGTATCAAACATGAAACAGGTTGTTATCGAAAATCCGGTCCTGAATTCGCCCTTTCGAGAACCTACCCGCCATTTCCGCTTCACCGACGAGGGTATCACGAATGAAGCTGTGAGCGGCCGCAGGATCAGCTCTTATTTCGTGCCCATCGCCCGCCCCAAGAAAAAAGGAAAACAGCAGTCTCTTTTCGAAACCGAGTGGACCCAGGACCGCATCGAGGAAAACCGGTTCGTCAATGAAGTCCGGCGGCGTGTCAGTCTTTGGCGGAAGGGGGGCTATCTCGGGGTAACACCCACGACGGCCCGGCTGCTGGCGTACTGGACCGATCGGGACCGCGAAAAAAGGCTTTTTTTCTGCCAGATAGAAGCCCTCGAAACCGCGATCTATATCACCGAGGTTGCCCGCAAATTTGGCGACGCCTGGATTGAAAACGACCTTCGCGATGCAAATGAGACATCGAATCCCGGCCTGCCGCGGGTGTCCTTTAAGATGGCAACCGGTTCGGGCAAGACGGTGGTCATGGCGATGATTATCGCCTGGCAGGCCCTCAACAAACTGGCAGACCCCAAAGCGGCCCGCTTCTCCGATACTTTCCTATTGATTGCCCCCGGCATTACAATCCGGGATCGTTTGCGCGTGCTGCTGCCGAATGACCCGCAGAATTATTACCGCCAGCGCGATATCCTCACTGCCGAACAGATAAAGCAGCTTGACCGAGCAAAGATCCTCATCACAAATTTCCATGCATTTCAGTTGCGGGAAAAGGTTGCTGCCGGAAAACTCACGAAAACAATTCTTGCAAAGGGCCAAACGGGAGCCTTCACCGAAACGCCGGATCAGATGGTGCGCCGTGTCTGCCGCGAGCTCGGCAGCAAGAGAAATATTATCGTGATCAATGACGAAGCCCACCACTGCTACCGTCGCAAGCCGGACGGGGATGATATCAAACTTACCGGCGATGATCGCATGGAAGCCCGGCAGCGCGAAGAAGAGGCCCGTGTCTGGATTTCCGGCATCGAGGCTGTAAAGGCCAAGATCGGTGTAAAAGTCATCTATGACCTTTCGGCCACGCCGTTTTTTTTGCGCGGCTCCGGCTATCCGGAAGGCACGCTCTTTCCCTGGGTCGTTTCCGACTTTTCGCTGATCGACTCCATTGAAGCCGGTATTGTAAAGGTCCCGCGCGTGCCCGTAGCCGACGATTCCATGACCGGCGGGCAGCCCACTTACCGTGACCTGTGGCTGCGCATCCGGGAGGAGCTGCCCAAAAAAGGCCGCAAGACCCAGCCGGCCGGCGGCGAGCCCAAGCTGCCGGCAGAGCTTCAGGGAGCCTTGCACAGCCTATACAGCAATTACGAGAAATATTATCGTCTGTGGGAGAAAAACGACGAGGCCAGGGCAAAGGGCCTGACTTCGCCTGTCTTCATCGTGGTTTGCAACAACACAAACGTTTCGAAGCTTGTTTTCGACTATGTTGCCGGTTGGGAAAAGCCGATCGGCAATGCGACCGTTGTTCAGGCCGGCCAGCTCCCCATCTTCCGAAACGACGACAGCCGCGGCGGCTGGCTGAAGCGCCCCAACACGATCCTGGTGGACAGCCGCCAGCTTGAATCGGGCGAGGCCATGAGCGCGGAATTCAAAAAAATAGCCGCCCGTGAAATCGAGGAATTCAAGGCAGAATATCGCCTGCGCTTTCCGGGAAGGGATACCGATAATCTCACGGATGAAGACCTGCTCCGGGAGGTGATGAACACCGTCGGCAAAGCCGGGAAACTGGGCGAGCACGTGAAATGTGTCGTCAGTGTTTCCATGCTGACGGAAGGATGGGATGCAAACACCGTCACCCATATCCTGGGGGTACGCGCTTTCGGCACCCAGCTTCTTTGCGAGCAGGTGGTCGGCCGGGCGCTGCGGCGCATGTCCTATCCGCCCGACCTGGACCGGTATCCGCCCGAGTATGCCGAGGTTTACGGCGTTCCGTTTTCTTTCATTCCCTGCAGCGGTTCCACTAGGGAGCTGGAGCCGGGCCCAATGCCGACCCGGGTGCGCGCCCTGGATAACCGCATCTCCTGTGAAATCACCTTCCCCCGTCTGCAGGGCTACCGTTACGATGTACCCGGCGAACGGCTGAACGCAACTTTTTCGGAAGATACCAGGCTCTCACTTTCGACCGCCGACATCCCGACCGAAACAGAAATGTCCCCCATTGTCGGAGCTACTGAAAAACATTGCCTGGAGGACCTGAAACGGCGCCGCTCCAACGAAATCGCCTTTTTGCTCGCAAAACTTACCCTTGAGCGCTACTTTCGGGATGACGACGGCAACGACAAACCGTGGCTTTTTCCGCAACTGCTTGCCATTGCCAAACGCTGGCTGGCAGAATGCGTAACGCTAAAAGACCATACGTTTCCGCAGCTTCTCCTGCTGATCGAATACGCTCATGCCGCCGCCGACCGCATTTACAAAGCCATTGTGCAGTCGAGCGACGGCACTCCTGCCTTGAAGCCGATCCTTCGCCCCTATGACTCGCTTGGCTCGACCCGCCACGTCGATTTCGATACGATCCGCCCGGTCTATGCAACACGGCATGATAAATGCCACGTTTCGCATGTGGTGGCAGATACCGACTCATGGGAACAGAAAATGGCTCAGACCCTGGAGGATATGGTCGAAGTGTGCCGGTATGTGAAAAATTCCCATCTCGGCTTCACGATTCCTTATGTATTCAATGGCGAGGAAAAGAATTACATTCCGGATTTCATTGCCTGCCTTGACGATGGTTCCGGCAACGGCGATCTCTTGAACCTCATTATCGAGGTCACCGGAGAAAAGAAAAAAGACAAGGCGGCAAAGGTAACCACTGCCCGCACGCTTTGGGTTCCGGCCGTAAACAGGCACGGCGGCTTCGGCCGCTGGGATTTCATCGAAATTGCCGACCCTTGGGATGCTCAGAACCTGATTCGCAACCACCTGAAATCGCACCCGGCGAAGAAAACGGAGAGCAAGCGCTGATGGCGAAAAAAAAGAATACGAACACGATGGTCGAATCCATTCGGCACAAGGATAAGCGAAGGAACATCCCGACCGAGGAGCTGCGCGACTTTGTGGCCGATGACGAGCAAGCCCCGAAAACCATGCTGTACCCCCGAGATCCGTCGCTTGATCCGCAACTGGTCTGGAAGGGCAAGGACGAGCAGGACTGCTTAGATCTTGCCGTGCCCGTGGTTCCCATCTACATCCAGGAAAAGATCCACCCCCAGGCGATCATCGCCGCCCTGCCGCGCAAGGAACAGCCCGGCGACAACCAGCTCGATCTTTTTGCCGATTTTAACGGCGGACCGGAAGGGTTCGAGCAGAAAATCGACTTTTACCGACACGACCAGAACTGGTCAAACCGCATGATCCTGGGCGATTCCCTGCTGGTGATGACGAGTCTTTCTGAAAAAGAGGGCCTCAAAGGCAAGGTGCAGACCATCTATTTCGATCCGCCTTACGGCATCAAGTTCGGTTCCAACTGGCAGGTGAGCACCCGCAAGCGCGATGTCAAGGACGGCAAAGCCGAGGATGCCACCCGTCAACCCGAGCAGGTGCGGGCCTTCCGCGATACCTGGAAGCTGGGCATTCATTCCTATCTGGCCTACCTGCGGGACCGGCTGGTGGTGGCTCGGGAACTGCTCACGGAGACAGGCAGTGTATTTGTTCAGATCGGGGATGAGAATGTGCATCTGGTGAGGTGTGTGCTGGATGAGGTATTCGGGAGTGAGAATTTCATCGGTATTGTCGTATTGCAAAAGACAAGCGCACCAACTGATAAATTTGTTCCCACTGTGTCAGACTTCATTCTTTGGTATGGCAAGGAACGGTCTTTCACAAAATACCGACAGCTATACCGAGAAAAAGGAATCGGCACAGAAGGCGGGAGCCAATATACATGGGTTGAGCTTTCAGATGGGACTGAACGCCGCCTCAGCAGTGACGAGCGCGAGAATCCTTCGCTCATACCACTCAATAGCCGGGTATTTGCAGCCAGCGACGCCAGTTCCAGTCACGAATATAGTTTAGGCAAAGAGCCTGTAAACTTTAGAGGCCGCAGCTTTACACCTGGCGGCAGATATTGGAGTACCAGCCCCGATGGAATGAATTGTCTCAAGTATGCAAATCGCTTAGTCATTTCCGGAAATACGCTCTTTTACAAGCGATACCTTGACGATTTTCCTGTCTTCCCACTGACAAATATATGGACGGACACCAGCAGCAGTTTTGGAGAACGACTCTATGTTGTTCAAACCACTGCGAAAACGATCGAACGTTGCCTTCTGATGTCCAGCGACCCCGGCGACCTTGTGCTGGACCCGACCTGCGGCAGCGGCACGACCGCCTATGTTGCCGAGCAGTGGGGCCGCCGCTGGATCACCATCGATACCAGCCGTGTGGCTCTCGCTCTTGCCCGCACGCGGCTTATGGCAGCCAAATATCCCTATTACCTTCTGGCCGATTCACTCGAAGGCATCAAAAAAGAAGCCGAGCTTACCGGCAAGTTTCCACCGCCGCACCCGACTGAGGGTGACATTCGCAAAGGATTTGTCTATAAGCGCGTGCCGCATATCACCCTTAAATCCATTGCCAACAATCCCGACATCAAGGAGGGAATGACCCGCAAGCAGATCGACGAGGCCATAGCCCGTCATGCCGACACCGAAACGCTTTTCGATCAGCCCTATGAGGACAATAAAACCCTCCGGGTGACCGGCCCCTTTACGGTGGAAAGCCTTTCACCGCACCGGGTATTGGCAACCGACACCGAAATGCAGGACCGGAATGAATCGGCTGACTTTGCCGCGATGATCCTTGAAAATCTGCGCAAAGCGGGTGTGCAGAACACCAAGAAGGGTGAACGCCTGAAATTCGATACGCTTGAACCCTTCGCCGGGAGCTGGCTTCACGCCGCTGGAACATATACCGAAAAAATATCCTCCTCGGCAAAGGGAAAAGAAGCGGGCGAAAAGGTGCGCCGCGTGGCAGTCTCCATCGGCCCGGAGCAGGGCACGGTCGGCCCGCAGCAGGTCAAAGAAGCTGCCAAGGAAGCCGTCCAGGGAATTGGCTACGATTTGCTTATCGTTTGCGGTTTTGCCTTTGACCCCCACGTTTCGGAAGAGGTCAAGCGTTACGGCAGTCTGAACGTGCTGCCGGCACGCATGAATCCCGACTTGGCAATGGGCGACGAACTTCTGAAAAAAACCGGGGCAGGAAACCTCTTTATGGTATTCGGAGAGCCCGACGTGGACATCAAAAAGAATAAGAGCGGCAAGCTCACGGCGGAAATCAAGGGTGTGGATGTGTACGACCCGACCACCGGCCAGATTCGCAGCTCGTCCACAGACGACATCGCCTGCTGGTTCATCGACACAAATTACAACGGGGAGAGCTTTTTTGTCCGCTACGCATACTTCACTGGTGCCGATGAACCCTACGACAAGCTCAAACGCGCCCTTCGCGCTGAGATCGACGAAGCCGCCTGGGCAAGCCTCTACAGCACCAAAAGCAGCCCGTTCGATTCGCCCGAAACCGGAAAAATCGCTGTTAAGGTCATCAACCACTACGGTGACGAAGTTCTTAAGGTTTTTGAAATATAGCAATGGCTATTACACGGAAGAGTCCAAAAAACCTGCTGAGTTCCATTTGATAGATTGGTCGAGTTGATGATACCATCGGCATGCTTAATAGTGATTGGATTAAACCAAATGCAAGTATACATGAATTTGGATATCACAGCTTTTGCCATTGTTTGTATATTCTCAATACATAACCACGCGACCGATTTATCAGATATATTCATTGACTGGTGGGTAATCACCACCCACCCATATTTTCGTCTGGCTACAAGATGTAGCGGTGCTTAGAATTAGCTTCGATCCATGCTTATGGCAAGGTATCTGTACATTACCTTTTCTTGAGGAATCTGTATGTAATCACAATCAAAAGGGAGGCAAACTGGATACAATATATTGATTTCCGAATGATCAATTTAGAGTGGTAGTCCGTCTGCGAGAGATGCTTATCAGCAAACAGGAAAATCGGGTGATAGCTATGACAAAAAGTTACTATCGCAGGCTTACCACATATAACCTAAAAGAGGGCAATTGCACCTTGCATTTTGCTGAAATATCTTTATGATACTTGTGATTACAATTCTTTGAGCCCTTGCGAAAATGCGGCCGATTAGAAAAGGCTGAAAAGAAGCCCTGTTTATTTGTTCTCAAGGTTGTAAAAATGTTGGCCTGATTAAGTGAAAATAATCAAGAGCAGATTTTGCCACATTTTAGGAAGGATATCTCCCATGGCTGAAAATGAAACTGGAAAGAGCAAGAATGCCAGATATAGGGTCGAAGATATTGGGAAACAGTTAACAGCGGTGAAAGAGCGGCTGGAAACAGCCCGTAAAAACTTGTCTAAAATTGCTAGCCAATATCAACAAGTTATGGAAAAACCAGATCCTAATTCGGAAAGTATTGAGCTTAGAACACCAGTTTCCAATTTGGAAAGAATCGAGTTAAAAATTAACGAAGTTTTGCTCTACATAGAGTTCTGTATCGTTTCTGAAGATGACAATATAGTGGGTGCAATTGTCTATGGTGCCTTAAGAGTGCCGCGTTATCCAAAATCATTTTGGGAATACAAAAATATTAAAGAAAAAAGGCCTTTATTCAACTTATCTGTTGATGAGTATGGGAAGATCAGCGCCAAAGGAAAGCTGGATGATGAGTGGTGGTTTGAGCGTGGGGAGGAAGAGGATGAAAAATCGCTGAAAGAGATGCACAATCGAGTTCTCGATCTTGTCTGGCGTGACGCTTTGAACTGGATGAATGAGGCGCTCCTACCATAGCGGAGATCGATCGATGGAAAAAATTACAGTACTTATGCTCCTGCACAAGTTCCAAGAGTGGGTAAAAAAAGGGTCTATTCAATTTCTGCCTAAGCGCTCTGAGGAACAACAAACGATCCTTAAGCTTCTTAATGACCTCATCCCAGATTTCGAGGCTGCAAGCAAAATGAAGGGCGGTCTCAGCGCCAACCTAGACTGGTATGACACACACATGAAAGGCCGTGATCTCTGGCACGGACTTGTTAGCGCATCATTGAACACGATTGACCACGATTCCAAAGGAAACTCGGATCTCTTTAAATATCTTGAGAAAGCCACCCTTTTTGAGGATGTTCTGTATGGTCTTGAGCCATACTACCGTGACCATACGTTGCACTCGATTTGGGTCTACTTCATAGGAGAGTACATACTGCGAGAACATCTCTCCAGTGTCCACGACAATCTGAACTGGTATCTATACAATTCATTCGAAAAAGAAGAGGCTTCCTATAAAAAGGATTTGATACGCTCTGCTCGAAAGAAGGAACAATATATTCGCGAGCAGGTTAACCAAAAGCGTGATGCGATTTGGTGCATTATGGCCCTTTGCCATGATTTGGGTTACTCCCCCGCAAAGCTGGATAAAATAAATGACCGAGTAAGAGATGTGATTGAGTTCTTTGACCTGCCTTCATTTAAACAAGTGGGTTACTCCTTGGATGTCGATCACCAATACCTAATATCACAGGTGCTCGAACTGATGGCCATGGATGTCACCATCGTCCCTAGTGAGAACTATCGAGATGAGGTTGTTGATACTGATGAGAAAGTCAAGATTCGGTGTTACCGGGACGATTCAACTTACTGGCGGCTCTGTCGTGCCCTGGAGAAAAGGCAGCATGGAATCCTCAGTGCATATATTCTATACAAGCTAGTAGGGCTGTTTGCAGAATCCTGGGTTCGGGGAACAGGAGAGGAATGGGGATTGGAGGACGAGGAAGCCCTGGACAATATTATCAGGGGCGACATCCTTTTCGCAATTGCCCAGCATGAATTCGACTTTGCCCACATGGGCCAAATTGGCAGTCTTGCTGACTTGCTATTCATTGCAGATGAACTTGAGGAATTTTCCAGATTCGGTAGACAAATGCTAACGCGGAAATACTCGGACACGACAGCAGATACTGCAATTAAGTTTACTCCGAAGAATCCCAAGCAGGGCGATGATGTTGAGATTGACATACTTTACGACTACGACACATCACGTAGCCTGAATGATTACTTTGATTTCTTCTGGCGAAAGGCCCAAAGGTTATGCACTGTCTACTCACTCGACTTGGACAGTAGTGAAAAGTATTGTGCGATCACACGGGTAAAAATGACTGTTAAGCAGAATCGGAATGAATTCTATTTTGAAATCCGGAAGGGAGACGAAAACAAGAACAAAGGCTACCTGCCGGGAACTCAGATAGGCGAAAATAAATACGAGAAAAATGAGTACATCCTTTCTTGTCGAGATGATCAGATTGATGTTCATACAAAGAATGGTAAGGAGGATCTTAAAATTTGGTGCAAGCATGCTCATGAGAACTGAACGAAAAAGACCATAATTTAGGGAAATGGATTAATGGCGAAGAGCATTTACGGGTATGAATTAATTCTGGACCTCCACGGGTGCGATGTGTCCAAATTCAATCGGGATAGCCTTGACGGCTTTTTCAAAAAGTTATGCAAGGCTATAAAGATGGTAAAGTGCGAAAGGTACTTCTGGGATGATGTGGGTGTTCCCGAGGAGGAGCAGCAGACCTCACCACACACAAAAGGCACCTCAGCAGTGCAGTTCATTTTGACAAGTACAATTGTTATTCACACGCTTGAATTAATGGAGGCTGCTTACATCAACATATTCTCCTGCAAAGAATATGATGCTGAGTTGGCTGAAAAACTCACGCGAGAGTGGTTTGGCGCACAAGAGTGTAGGTCGCACTACATTGAAAGGATATGAAATGCGATTAACAGAGAGAGAGATGCTGATACCTGCTCCGTACGGCTGCAGCAGCCTGTTAACCCATGTGGGTGAATCAATCTATGCACGCATAGATAAAAGAGAGATTCCAGTAAGGGTAGCCGTAACCCAAACAGACTCCGATGGGTACCATTGCGAGGTTGGCATCCTTTCCGAAAGCAACAATTTGAGAACCAGGACGATCGAATCAATTTTCTCCCTGCAACAAAGGAAATATGAAAACCAGGCAAGTTTTAATGCCGTTCTTCTGGTTCCAACAGGAATAGGTGCCGAAATCGGTGGCCATTCTGGGGATGCTGGCGCTGTCGCCAGGTTATTGGCGGCTAACTGTGATCATCTCATCACTCACCCCAATGTCGTAAATGCTGCCGACATCAATGAACTGCCAGAAAATGGTCTCTATGTTGAGGGCAGCGTCATATCCAGAATGATGATGGGCAAGGTAGGTCTACAGAAAGTCCGCTCCAATCGCATCATAGTTATTATGGATCAACATACGGATAAAATGTTTCATGAGCTTTCAATTAATTCGGTTTCTGCTGCCCGCGCAGCCATGGGCCTTGATTGCCCACTGGTTATAAAAATGGAAGATCGGGTTAGAATGCGGTCCCTTTTCTCAAAGTCCGGCAGAGCAACCGGGCGGATAGATTTCTTGGAATATTTATTCGAAGTGATAGAGGAGCATCGTTCGGAGTTTGATGCTGTTGCCCTCACGTCTTTGATCGATGTGCCGGAGCATTTTCATAAAGATTATTTCGACAGAGATACCAACATGTTTAATCCTTGGGGCGGAGTCGAGGCAATGCTGACTCATACAATCTCCACACTATTCGATGTACCCTCCGCACATTCCCCCATGATGACCTCTTCCGAAGTAATGAATTTAGACGTTGATATAGTTGATCCGAGGAAGGCTGCGGAGGCAGTCTCTACGACCTATCTTCATTGCATCCTAAAAGGTCTACACCGAAGCCCCCGTGTTATTCCGGATGTCCCGATCCACGGTGATCCCGCTCTTCTGACTGTCGCTAACTTGTCTTGCCTTATTATACCAGACGGTTGTGTTGGATTGCCAACGCTTGCTGCGCTTGAACAGGGAATTCCTGTTATCGCCGTGAAGGAAAACAAGAACTGTATGCAAAACCGGCTGGAGGATTTGCCTTTCGATTCTGGAAAGCTTTTCATTGTTGAGAACTACCTAGAGGCTGTTGGCATTATGAGTGCATTGAAGGCTGGTGTGGCCGTTGAAGCAGTCCGTCGCCCGCTTGATGATACTAATGTGAAGTCAAATCGATATAGCACTAAGAATTCAGATGCCAATATATCGAAACGAGATGTCGCGATCGGTTGAATCGAGTCTATGTCTTCCTCTGCGCCTGACTTTACTAAGCTGAAGAGATGAGGTCTTCGTCTTGACTAAATAGTTGGCAGTGAAGCTCAACCTCCCCTTGGAGGAGTTCTGGGGGACGTTATGTTGCGAGTTTGGTTATGTTGTGAGCTTGACCTAATTCCATCTGGATCTTTTACTTCCTGATCAAACAAGGAAGCCATTCCATTTTATCCTCTGAATCTCGGATTTAATTCCAGGCGGTCTTTTTTATTTACATTCCTCCCACCAAGTTTAATATTTTTGTGATTCCCTTTATTTAATTCCTCGAAAACCAAGCGATTCGATGGAGCATACATATTCGAGGAAACCCCATGGAAGAAGTCCCATGTTGTCACTGCGGCGTATTTTTCAAGAGGAGCCCCCGGCACAAGGATCAGAACTATGTTCTGGGGGACATTCTATATTCCCCCTGTCAAGCAAAAAAATGAATTTTTTTAAACGTAATAAAAACAGCAACATAAATCTATTCCAGGATCTTTGGGCGCACCTGTGGCGCTGTACTAGCGGTCTCGGCAACTCTCTCTTTCGGCGAACACTTCAGCTTATCGTTACGTTTATCCGGCA
>QZKK01000072.1 GCA_003599475.1 Desulfobacteraceae bacterium | reverse complement strand
CTGTCAAACGCCCATGTGCTCGGTAGAAACGGGGATGCGGGGGCATCGAGTGCCTTTAAATAGGAGAGGGCGGTCATGAAGGCCTCCGGGTCGGCCAGGCGTTCGGGCCTCAGCAGCCTCAAGGCGATATAAGCAAAGACAAAGAGCGCCATTCCGAGCAGGATGAAGACGCTTCGCAACCGATTTGCCGGTATCGCTACGACCGCCGCCATGACCAGAAGAGCGCTGATTCCGGAGGCTGTCAAAGAGAGCAGCATCAGGTTCAGTACGATCATCCCGTAGAAATCGATTCCGGCGCGGTAAACGACGGCATACGCAATGAAAACCGGAAGCGTGAAAACGACGACCATCCATGCGCCGTCGGTGGTGCTTTCGAGCCATCTGGACAGAAAAACCGCGTATGCCGGCACCGGCATGGAATGTATCAGGTAAAGATCTTTGCTTTGGTACAATTTGGAGAGGCAACTGATGATGCTGCTGAAGAGAAGGAGTGAAAAGAGGGTGATCAGGATCATGGAAAGTAGGTGGAGCGAAAGCAGGTTCCCCAGCTCATCGATGCTCCGGAAATAGGAAAGCACACGATAGGATACGACAAAAACGCCGCCCCACACCGCAATTCCGATTGCGCCTGCGAGAAAGGGGAAGCGGATCGAATGCCGAAGAGACCGGATTCTCGGCCTCAACAGGATGCATGCCTGGCGCATACAATGGCTGAATTGACGATAGGCCATTAAAAAAATTCCAAGTACACAAGCACCAAATTCCAAACAATATTCAATATTTCAATATTCAATATTCAAACATAGCAGCGAAATTTGCCTGTTTTGCTTGAATATTTTTTCATTTGGTTATTTTTGTCTTATTGTTTGGAATTTGGAGCTTGGGATTTGTGACTTCGGTCAATTTCATGAAGATGTCTTCGAGGTCGGCCTCGGCCAGGCTCGCCTGCCGCCTCAGCGATTCCACTGTTCCCGTTGCCAGCAGGGTTCCATCATGGATGATGCCGATGCGATGACAGAGGTCTTCGGCAACCGCAAGCGTGTGGGTGGACATGAAGACGGATACCCCCTTCCGGGACATCGTCTTGAAGAGCTCCTTGACCATCCGGATTCCGGCCGGATCCAGACCGACCATCGGTTCGTCTACGATGAGGACTTCCGGTTCGTGCAGCAGGGCGGCGGCCATGATCAGGCGCTGGCGCATCCCATGGGAGAAGGATTCGATGAGCTCTTCGGCCCAGTCGAGCAGAGAAAACATTTCAAGCAGCGATTCGGCTCTCTTTGTGAATTCGGCCGCTCCGACTCCATAGAGATCGGCTGTGAATCTGAGAAACTCCGCCGCGGTCAGTTTCTCGTAAAGATAGGGTCTATCCGGAATGAAACCGATTTTTTGTTTGGCGGCCTCCGGATGATCGTTCATCGAGACGCCGCCGATGACCACCGATCCGGATGTCGGGTTCAGGATGCCGCCCATCATGCGAATGGTTGTCGTCTTTCCGGCGCCGTTCGGTCCGATAAAGCCGAAGATTTCTCCGGCCGGGACGGTCAGATTCAACCCCTTCAGGGCATAAAAAGCTCCGAATTTTTTCGTTAAGTTCGTCAGCGAGATCATGGTTCCAATCCGATCACCGTCATCCGGAGTTTCCCGATGACCCCCAGGAGGTCCATCGGAAGGGCCCGGTCCCCGGCAGTCAAACGGAGGTGGGTCACATCCGCCGGAATCTGGCCCAGTGTTGCATCCGCCGTGATCCATTCGCCGAGATACAGGAGATTCCAGGCATGATAATAAAAACGGCCGTTGAGATAAGTCAGTCCGGCCTCGATTCTCGTCGGAATGCCGGCGGCTCTTGCCAAAGCCGCAAGAAGAACGGCATGCTCGTTGCAGTCTCCCATTCGATTCTGCAGCGTGCTCAATGCATCGGGCACCGAAAGAACGGGGCGTTTTTCGATATGCTCGTTTACCCAGGAAACAAGCTTGACCGCCTTCGAAAGAGAGGAGCCGGATTCTCCGATGATTTCGGCTGCAAGCGAGAGAATTTTTGGATGATCGGATTGAATGAAGGGGGCGGGGGACAGCGATTCGGGCCCGATTCTCTTTTTGCCTTTCGATCCTGCCTTGATCTTTTCTTTCCGGACGGTAAGGATGCCGTCGGCGAATGTCTGCCGCCCGCCCGCGATTGCTTCGGGGTTCAGATCTCCTTCCAGCCTTACGGTCAGCCGTTCGAGAAGGGCCGGATCTTCGATTTCCACATTGGAGGCAATCGAGGCTGCCGCCGTCAGATCTTCCCCGGCTTCGAAAGGGGAGCCGGAGAGCGCATCGTCTTTGGACGTCCGTTCCAACGTCATCCCCAGGAGACCGCTTTCTTTCAAGACGCTGCCTTTTTTCCCGATCCAGGCGAACTGGGTCGCTCCTTTGAAGGTCAAAGAAATTTTTTTGGCGCGATGCCAGGTCCCGTCTGAAAAGATCTGTTCGTATCCGATCGTCTTGACCTCAACCGGAATGCTCGACAGGGTGATGGGATCGAAGATCTCAAAGGCGGCTCCATCGAAAGAGGCGGCCGCAGCCTGGATCATGCCGGATAACAGGTAGATCGGTTTTTCGAGTCGAACGGTCATGGTCTGCATGCGTTCGTCCGCTTCCGTTCCGATCGTCAGGCGTTTACCCGAGACGGTCCCCCGGGCACTGAACCGAAACCTTCCGGAGCGGATTCGGGCGTCAAAGGAGGAAAGCGACAGATCGCTTTGAAACCTTGCGGACGTCTCCATGACGAGTTCCTGAACCATTCCCATGGAGTTGATCCGAAGTGTCAAGACCTCCTGGAAGCGATATCCGCTCCCCTCTTTTTCCATCTTCGAACGGGAGTACCCGATTTTGCGTTCATTTTGGATCACCTTCATCCAGGTTTCTCCTTCGTTGATAAAATCGGGCAGGAGACGGGATATCGAAGGGGGGGATTGCAGGATTCGATGGAAAGGCCGCTGGAAAAGACCGATCCGCAGGAAAAACAGAACCGCAAACAGCGTTCCGAAAACGGTGCCGGCAATCCAGAAAGGTTTCATGCGGGTTGCTTTCGGAGGTTTCGGGTTTCGGGTTTCGGGTGTCAGCATGCCGGGGGTACCTGAAACCTGAACACCGAAACCCGAAACCTCTAACTCGAGCTTCATTCTCTATTTACGACGGTCCCGAGTACATAGCGGGATCCATCGGTTTTTTCAAGCTTTACCCTGATGAAGGTGTTTTTCAGCCGCTTCGGCCCCTCGGCGCGGACCGGGATATAGTTGGAAGTCAGTCCCCTGAGAAGGCCTGTTTCCGATGCACCCACACTCTCGACCAGAACGTCCGAGCACTTTCCCAGGTGGGATTCGTAAAAGTCGGCTCTCTTTTGGCGGCCGAGCCTCCGCATGATGCGGCATCGTTCTTTGATCACCGCTGCCGGTACAGGATCCGGAAAGCGTTCGGCCGGGGTCCCGGTGCGTGGAGAAAACGGGAAGACGTGCAGATAATCGATCGGCAGCGCTTCGATGAGCCGGCACGTATTGGCAAATGCGTTCTCTTTCTCCCCCGGAAAGCCGACCAGCACATCGCTTCCGATTGCCGCTTCGGGAACCTGGCGCCGGATCGAAAGGATTGTTTCCGAGAACTGTTCGGCCGTGTAGGGCCGATGCATCCGCTTGAGGATCTCATTGTCCCCGCTTTGCAGGGGTACGTGAAAATGCGGGCAGAATCGCCTGGAGCCGGATACCAGAGCGATGATTTCCCTGCCGAGCTCCATCGGTTCAATGGAGCTGAGCCGGACGCGCTCGATGGAAGACTCTTTTTCGATTCGCGTGAGAAGAGCGGCAAGATCGGATTTCCGGGGCTGGAAATCCCGCCCGTAGCATCCCATATGGATTCCGCACAAGACGACTTCCCGATAACCTGCCTTTTCCAGAAGCGCGATATTTTTCAATACCGAAGGAATCGGCATGCTCCGGCTGGAACCTCTGGCATACGGAACGATGCAATAGGAGCAGAACGCATCGCAGCCGTCCTGGATCTTTAAAAACGGGCGCGTCCTGCCGGTGCCGAAAACCCGGGGGTAGTCGATGAAATCGGTCTTGCGGGTTCGCCCCGAAGGCCTCTGCCCGCCGATGAGAACTTCGGCAAGCCGGAGCTTTTCTCGCGGATCGATCACTTCATCGACGCCTGGAGTCTCCTGGAGCCGCTTCTGCGAGATCCGGGCATCGCACCCTGTCACGACGACGCGGGCATCCGGGTTGGCTCGAACCGCTTGCCCGACCGCCTGGCGGGACTGCTGGGACGCCCTTGCCGTGACCGTGCAGGTGTTGATAATGCACAGGTCGGCCGGTCCATCCGTTGCCTGGAGCCACCCTTTTGCGCAGAGACCGCCTGCGATCAGATCGGATTCCGACTGATTGACCTTGCACCCCAGCGTGATGATTTTAAACGTCGGCATCCTTACCTTCGATCCACCCGCTGCCCAGCACTTCGTTTCCGCGATAAAAGACAGCACATTGCCCGGGAGTGACAGCGGATTCCGGCCTCTCGAAGCGAACCAGGGCACGGCTGTCGTCTGTTGGATGGACCATGGACAGGACCGCCTCGTGGCGATAGCGCAGCCGGGTGTGTACGGAAATCGGAGAGCTCGGAGCCGGTTGAATCCAGTTGACCTCTTCCACCCGGCACTGACCGGCGAATAGATCCTCCTTTCGTCCGACCACCAGTCTGTTTTCCGCAGGCTCGATCCTGACGACGTAATACGGTTCCGCCGCCGGACAGTTGATTCCTTTGCGCTGTCCGATCGTAAACAGGTGCAGCCCCGGATGCTCGCCGACGAACCTGCGCGAAACATCCACGATCGGCCCGGGCCTCGAAGGAATGCCCTTCCGGTTTAGGAATTCGCCGTAGGCATTTTTTCCGACAAAGCAGATGTCCTGGCTTTCCTTCCGGATGAGATCCGCAAGCCCGATATCCGCTGCGATTTTCCGCACCTCCGGCTTTGTCCTGCCCGAAAGAGGGAATACGGCGCAAGAAAGCTGATCCCGAGTCAGCCTGGCCAGGAAATACGATTGCTCCTTTCTCCTGTCACGTCCTCGCAGCAGATGGAGCCTGCCGGAGGCATCCTCTTCCAGCCCCGCATAATGACCGGTCGCCAGGCGTTCGGCTCCCCACTCTCGGGCGGCCGAAAGAAGGCGCCCGAACTTGATCGCCGTGTTGCAGACCATGCAGGGGTTCGGCGTTTTTCCGGAGGCAAAAGTCCGGACAAAATAGTCGACCACCGTGGAATCGAACTCCTCTCGAACATCCAGAACATGCAGGCGGATGCCGATGCGGTCGGCGATATCGCGGATTCTTTCTTTTCCGATGGGGCGGGATTTGAAGCCGGAGTCGGGCTTTAAGCTCGATGAACCGGTCTCTCCGGAGACACCTGATTCATAGCCGGTTACGAAATGGATTCCGAAAACCGGATGCCTCTCTTGTTTCAAAAGGTAGGCGGAGACACTTGAGTCCACCCCTCCGCTCATGGCGACTGCGATTACGGGTTTCATCATCCTGATTCGTGCTTCGAATTTCCCCGCCATGCGGGGCTCAGGGGGTGTGCGAATGAACGCTTTTCACCAGCAGGGTGGAAGGATCCAAAAACATCTTCGGAAGATCTTCCGATTCCGCAACTCCCTTGATCGATTTCACCTGGATTTCGTTTTCGGCCGGCTGGAGCTCTACGAGCGCCGTGAAAAGATCCGAAATGCCGGAAAGCTGAACAGGAATTCCGTCCGCTCCGGGTGGTTCGTGCCGATGCGTGCGAACCGTGAACCAGGCGCACAAAGAGTGGTTTTCAACCAGGCTCTTCAGCTTGAGCAGCGTATCGCGAGGGGGCTCGGTAAAATCGAAACCGTCGATGACGATCGCATCGGGGATAAAAACCCCCTGTTCTGAAAGGTCGGACAGCCGCTCCTCAAGCGTCGGCACCGAAAAGCTCTGAGCCCGAAAGGTCATGATGAAACGGTGGGGGAGCAGAGCATCCCAGAACTCCTGCGACTGCTTTCGGCTCCAGTTTGCGGTGGCATTCCGAAACACCTCTTTGTACCAGAGCGTAACCTTGTCGACAGGGTCCTTGAGGCCGACGTGAAGGACGTTTTTTCCCCGGATCAGGTAGTCCATCGCGATCTGAATCAGAAAGGCTGTCTTTCCGACACCGGCCCGCGCGACGACGGCGCCGAAATGTCCGGAAGGGAGGAGCTCGTCGACCGAACGTCCCAGAATGCGCATCGGGCCCCTCAAAACCACATCTTCTTTGACCATCGCCATTACCCTTTCTTTGAAGTCGATTACCCGCTGCGCATCCGTCCGAGCTTCAGGCTGAGCTTCAGGCAACATTCTTTTTGCCTTCCGCTTTCTTCAGAAGAAGCTTTTCGGCTATGCCGGCGGGGACCTGCTTATAGGTTAAAAATTCCATCGTAAACTGGGCTTTCCCCTGGGTCAGGGACCGCAGCACGGTGGAGTAGCCGAACATCTCGGCAAGGGGAACCTGAGCCTCGATGACCGATTGGATTCCCTCATCCTGGGAGCCGACGATCATGCCCCTGCGCTGATTCAGCGAACCCATGGCCGATCCCTGATACTCGGTGGGGGTCTCCACAACCACCTTCATGATCGGTTCATGGATGACGGGTTTCGCCTTGGCATAGGCCTGACGGAAACCGCCTCTAGCAGCCTGCTGGAATGCGATGTCGGAGGAGTCGACGGAATGGCTGGCCCCGTCGTTGATGACGACCCTGACACCGGTTACAGGAAACTCCATGTATGGTCCCTTCTCGATGCAGCTCCGGAACCCCTTTTCGCAGGCGGGGATGAACTGGGTCGGGACCGAACCTCCGGTGACCCGGTTATCGAAAACGAAATCCTCGTCTGCAGCCGGCTCCAGGTAGCCGGCGACCCGGCCGTATTGACCGGCGCCGCCGGTCTGCTTCTTGTGGATATAATCGAATTCCGCCCGCTGGGTGATGGTTTCCCGATAGGCCACCTGCGGCATGCCGGTTGTGACTTCCGCCTGGTATTCCCTTTTCATCCGCTCGATGTAGATCTCCAGATGCAGCTCTCCCATGCCGGATACGATGGTCTCCCCGGTTTCGTGATTGACATGGGCTTTGAAAGTGGGGTCCTCCTTGGTAAAGCGGGAGAGTGCTTTGGACATATTCATTTCGGCCTTGTGGTCTTTGGGGGACACCGCCAATGAAATTACCGGCTCGGGCACATACATGGAGGTCATGGTCACCCGCATGCCGGGATTGGCGAATGTATCTCCGGAGGCACAGTCCACTCCGAACAGCGCCCCGATGCTGCCGGCCGGAATCCCGTCGATATCCTCCATCTGGTCCGCATGCATCCGAACCAGCCTTCCGATTTTGACCTTGTTTCCGGTTCGCACGTTTATTACCAGATCTCCTTTTCGCAGCGCTCCCTGGTACACCCGCACGTAAGTCAGCTGGCCGTATTTGCCGTCCTCCAGTTTGAAGGCGAGTGCAACGAGGGGTTTGTTTACATCGCAGATCAGCGGCACAGGGGACTCCCCGTTTTCCATATCCAGGGCTTCGTTCGCGATTTCAGATGGAGAGGGCAGCAGTTGGGTGACCGCATCCAGCAGGGGTTGAACGCCTTTGTTTTTGTATGCGGAACCCATGAAAACAGGGGTGATCTCCCGGGTCAGGACCCCTTTGCGGATCGCGGACAGAATAAGCTCGTCCGAGACTTCCGACTCCTCGAGGATGGCCTCGGTCAATTCGTCCGAGAACATGGATGCGCGATCGAGCAGCACCTCTCTTCTTTTTGCGGCTTCGGAAAGCAGGTTTTCGGGGATGGCTTCGATCCGAACCGTTTCGCCGTTGACTCCCTCGAAATAGAAGGCTTTCATCGTGATCAAATCGACGATGCCTTCAAAGGAAGCCTCAAGCCCGATCGGGATCTGCATGGCCACCGCGTTGCGCCCCAGCTTGTCCCGGAGCTGATCGATGACGCGGAAGGGATTGGCGCCGCTGCGGTCGCATTTGTTGATGAATGCGATTCCAGGTACCTTGTACCGTTTCATCTGCTGGTCGACTGTAATCGACTGCGACTGAACCCCGCCGACTGCGCAGAGAACGAGCACGGCCCCGTCGAGCACCCGGAGAGCCCTTTCGACTTCGATGGTGAAGTCGACGTGTCCCGGCGTATCGATGATGTGGATGGTATGATCGTTCCACTGGCAATACGTGGCTGCGGAAGCGATGGTGATGCCGCGCTCTTTTTCTAGCTCCATGGAGTCCATCGTCGCCCCCACACCGTCTTTCCCTTTAACATCATGAATGGCGTGAATTCTTTTGGTGTAGTATAGAATCCGCTCAGTCAGTGTCGTCTTGCCGGAGTCGATGTGTGCACTGATGCCGATGTTTCGAATATTTCCAGTCTGGTCTTTCATGTGTTGTATCCTTCAATAAAAAATGCCCCACACTGAATGCTCAGGTGGGGTCCGAGTTCAGACATGGTGAAAACCCCTATAATAATATTTTTGAGCATTTTGTCAATAACTTTCCTGCATCCAAAATCCGAAGCTCGAAATTCGAAAACCGAAACAAATCCGAAATTCGAATTCTCAAAACAGGAAATCCGAATCGCAGCACAGAGCTTTGTTTTTGTCATTTGGACATTTGATATTTGAATTTGTTTCGGATTTCGACCTGCCCGCCAGTGCCGATGGAATATTGATTCATCTATATATGCATTGCCTACGACGGCCCTTGTTTCTCTTGATCCGCATAGGCTTTGGCAGGCGGGTATTCGGATTTCGAATTTTTTACCCCCACGTCCGGCACCGCGCCTTTTTTCCGTGCATCCGCTTGGTCAGAGGGCGTCGGCGCAGAAGAAGATAGGTGGCTCCGGCACCTCCATCGCAGGCCCTGGCGCTGGAAAAGGCGATCACCCATTTTTTCCAGTTCCCCGTAGTCAGCCATTCATAGACTTTTGTTTTCAAAACCGGCTGCTGGGGGGAGGAAAGCCCGCGGCCGTGAATGATCAGGACGGCCCGCTTGCCGGATGAAATCGAAGACTTGAGAAAAGCCTCGAGTGCCTCCCGGGCGCTTTCTACGCTAAGCCCGTGCAGATCGATATGCGCCTGAATCGAGAAGTCCCCCCGGTGGAGCCGATTCAATATCGCCGGATGAACCCGGGGGCTCCTCCCTTCGATGTACTCGGGGGTTTGGGCAACCACGAAACCTTTGCCTTCCCGGATCAGGGTTTCAAGGGCGTCCAGAACGTCTGCATCCCGATCATCTAAAAAATGCTCGGGCAAGGGCTCCGGAGCCTTCGGCTTCAGGGCGTATGCCGCACGGGAGCCACCGGTTATCGGTGCTACATCCTCCATTTCTTTCAGGAAAAGCCGGCGTTCCGCCTCCGGGTCCGTTCGCTCTTCCTCCTGCACCGGTGAAGCGGCGACATGCTTGGGGAGAGGAACCGCTTTCTTTTCCAGCACAGCCTTCAACTCTTCAAAAGATCTTATCTTTGATGTTTCGGTCCTTGGCGAAGATTCGGGCGGTTTCATTCATAGATCTCCTTTCCGGAATATTTCCGATCTGGAAATTCCTTCCCTGTATCGGAGATAATCCCGAAGGATCCTTCGGTGATCGAATGCCATCGGCTCCGGCAGCGCACGGACAGAAAACAGCGCAGCTCGTCGGGCGTCATCGGAAGCCCTGGGGGTTCCGTCGGCCGAAGCGATGTACACGGTGGTGACGGTGTGATGCCGGGGGTCCCGGTTCGGATCGGAATACGTATGGAACTGCTCTATCAGGACCACGTCCAGGGAAGTCTCTTCCCTGGCCTCCCGGGCGGCGGCCTGCTCCAGAGATTCGCCGTAATCGACAAACCCGCCCGGCAGCGCCCATCCCGGTGGAGGATTCGCTCTTTTGATCAGCACGATGTCCCCGTCTATTTCGATGATGATATCGACGGTGACCAGCGGATTTCTGTAACCGGATTGAGAGTGCATCCGCTCCTCCGCTGTTCGGTACCTCTGCCGTTCCGGAAAACAGCCCCTCTACGATAACAGCATAAAGCGGCGAGGTCAATCGGATGTCAGAAGTCGGAGGTCAGAAGTCGGAGGTCAGATGTCAGAGGTCAGATGTCAGAAGTCAGAGGTCAGAAGTCGGAGCTCAGAAGAAAGTGTTCAGTTTCAACTGGCCCACCCCATCGCCTGACACCTGAAACCCGATACCTGACACCGTATCCCCATTCTCTTGACTAAATTTGTGATTCAGTTGATAAAAGAAGATTATAACCGTCAGGGGGGTTCCCGCCTCGGCCTTGGCGGAAGTAAGAGGTTGTCGTTCTTTCATCTCTGCCTCTGACTTCTGACCTCGGACCTCTGATTTCTGGAACCAGGGAGGATTTCAATGGATTTTGAAGAGCGTCTGCAGGAACGCTGCCGCCAGAAGGTGATGAGTGCGGAGAAAGCGGTTTCGAAGATCCGAAGGGGCAGCCGCGTTTTTATCGGTACCGGATGCGGAGAGCCTCAGCAGTTGATCCGCGCAATGGTCAAAAATGCGAGCCTGCAGGACATCATGGTATATCAGATGTTTTCTCACACCTTCGCGCAGTACGTGGACGATCCGTCTTTTTTGCGGCGGTTTTCGTTGAAGCTTTTCTTCATCAGCAGATCGATGCGCAAGGCCGCCTTCGAGGGGAAAATCGACTATGTTCCCTCCTACCTTTCCCAGATTCCCCGGCTCTTTTCCAGCGGACGGATCGGCCTGGACGCAGCCCTCATTCAGGTCAGCCCTCCGGACCGGTTCGGCTACTGCAGTCTGGGGGTTTCGGTGGACATCACCCGTTCGGGCATCGAAAATGCAAAATTTATCATCGCGCAGGTCAACCCGAGAATGCCGAGAACCTGGGGGGACAGCTTCGTGCATGTGGACGAAATCGACTGTCTGGTCCCCTATGAAGAACCGCTGGTGGAGGCGCTTCCGAGCGTCGGCAACAACGAAGTTTCCCGCCGCATCGGTCACTACGTCTCCCAGTTGGTGGAAGAAGGTGCCACGCTCCAGATCGGTTTCGGACACCTGCCGGCTGCCGTTCTGCAGCATCTGGACGGGGAAAAGGATCTTGGAATCCACACCCAGGTGATCACGGATGCATTTCTCCCGCTGTTCGAAAAGGGGGTGATCACCAACAAGAAGAAATCTCTTCTTCCCGGGCGGGCGGTGACCTCGCTCTGCATGGGTTCCGAAAGGCTCTACCGGTATGTCGACGACAATCCGGTCTTTTATTTCCGATCTTCCGAGTTCGTCAACAATCCGACCGAGATCGCCAGAAACGACAATCTGATCTCGATCAGCTCGGCCCTGGAAGTCGATTTGACCGGGCAGGTCTGCACCGATTCGGTCGGGTACCAGTTTTACAGCGGTATCGGGGACCAGGTCGATTTCATTCGGGGAAGCGCGATGTCCGACGGCGGGTTTTCCATCGTCGCCCTGCCTGCTACGGCACAAAACGGAAAGGTGTCCCGCATCGTTTCCAGTTTGAGCGAAGGAGCAGGGGTCGCCACAACCCGGGGAGATGTCAATTTCGTGGTCACCGAGTACGGAATCGCAGAGCTTCAGGGAAAGAGCATCTATCAGCGGGTCATGGAGCTTACCCAGATCGCCCATCCGAAGTTTCGTGAAGAGCTGATCGCTGTGGCCAAAAAGCACCGCTACGTCTTTGCGGACCAGTTTCCGCCGGCGCGGGAGGATCTGCTTTTTCTCGAAGGATACAAAAGCACTCTGAAGCTCGAAGGCGGGAAAACCATCGAAGTGAGGCCGCTTCTTCCCTCCGACGAGTTCGAGTACAGGAATTTTTTCTACTCCCTTCAGGAGAAAACGATCTATATGCGTTTCTTTTACAAGATGAAGATCTTCTCCCATGAAGTGGTGCAGAGGCAGTATGCCAGCGTCGATTACCGCAAAAACATGTCCATCGTCGGACTGGCGCAAAAGAGGGGATACAAGGAGATCATCGCCATCGGATCCTATGCGGAGGTAGACAGCGATTGCGCCGAAGTGGCTCTGGTGGTCAAAGAAGAGTTCCAAAACAAGGGGGTCGGTGCGTATCTGCTCGAAGTGCTCGAGGGGATCGCGAAAGAAAACCGCTACAAACGGTTCATCGCGACGGTGCTGAAGGAAAATCTGCCGATGATCCACGTATTTCAAAAACGCTATCCGAACGCGAGGTTATCTCATTCCGGCTCCGGTGAAGTGAACATCGAAATGGATTTTGCGGGTCGGACTTAGCGGATGAAAATCGGAGCTCCGGAGTGGAAGCGCCTCCTTGAAGAGGGTGGAAAGCAGATGGGCATCGACATCGGCCCGGATTGTGTCGATCAGCTTTCCTTCCATGCGGAAGCGCTCGCGATCTGGGCGGATAAGATCAACCTGACCGCCATTCGCGATCCGCTGGAAGTCGCGGTAAAGCATTATCTGGATTCCCTGGCGCCCGCAAAGATGATCCCATCGAATGCAATCCTTCTGGATGCGGGAACCGGTGCGGGGTTTCCGGGAATACCCCTCAAGATTGTGATCCCTTCCGTATCGGCAACCCTCGTGGACGCTTCCAGAAAAAAGGTAAGCTTTTTGAAGCACGTCATCCGGGCGATGGGGCTTGAGAAAATTGAGGCGCTGCAGGGCCGCGTCGAGGAGCTGCCGCCGAAGCCCCTCTATGATGTAATCGTCAGCCGGGCCATGTCGGATCTGGAGGCATTCGTTGTTAAAGCCGGATCGCTGTTGAGGTTCGGCGGCCGATTCATCGCTTTCAAAGGAAATGATGTTCGTGAGGAAATCGACCGTTTGAAGAGGCGGTTGCCGGTTCGTGTCGAAATCCATCCCTATCGGCTCCCCTTCATCGATAGTGAACGTTTACTGGTAGTCATCTGTCCGGTCATCCGGCCGTCTGAGGTTTCAGGTTTCGGGTTTCGGGTTTCAGGTGGTAGCTGGGAGGGGTCTGAACACTGAACTCTGAACACTGAACACTGAACACTCTAACGATACCGATCCTTCGAAAGGATTCGTGATGCGCAAGAGGAACGGCCCTACGAAGCCGGTTGTCCTGATATCCGCCCCATGGCCGCTTTTCAGCCGGCCCTCGATTCAGCTTGGAACCCTTAAAGCCTACCTGAAGCAGCGATTTCCCGAGCTTACGGTGAACGCTCGGCACTTCTATCTGAGGATCGCCGAAGCCGTCGGATATCGCACCTACCGGATCGTCTCCGAACGGACATGGCTTGCGGAAAGCGTATACGGCGCCCTGTTGTACCCGAAACGGAGAGCGGCCATAAAAGAGATGTTTTATCGTGAAGCGGTTAGAGATTCAGACGCAAGAGGTCTCGATTTCGACACCCTCGTAAAGATCGTCCGCAAGAGCTCGCTTTTTCTGATCCAAGGAACGGACTGGGGCGCCTTCGAGCTTGCGGGTTTTTCCATGTCATTATGCCAGTTGACCTCTTCGCTCTATTTCATCAGGCAGATCAAACGGCGCCACCCCAACCTGCAGATCGTTATCGGCGGCTCCATGGTCTCGGGCACCACCGGGAGGCATCTGATCCGATCCTTTCCGGAAATCGATCATTGCGTAAACGGCGAGGGAGAGCTCCCGCTGGAAAAGCTGATCACGAATCTGACGGTTCAGCCGGAGCGGCTTTCAACCGGTTCGAACAGCCAATCCTTTATAGAAAACCCCGGCCGGACCCCGGGTCAGGCCCTAGACCAAATCATCGGTCAAGTCCCGGGAACGATGAAACAGGGGGATAACGCCTCATCTCCATTCGGTTTCAGCCAACTGGAATCGTTGGAAGGGCTGCCCCCTCCCGACTACGACGAATACTTCGAGGAACTCGACCGCCTCCAGCCTGAAAAGAGATTTTTCCCTACCCTCCCTGTGGAAGCCTCCCGGGGTTGCGGGTGGAGCCGCCGGGGTGCAGGCAAGACCTCCGGATGCGCCTTCTGCAATCTCAATCTCCAGTGGCAGGGATACCGAACCAAGCGTTCCGATCAGGTCGCCCGCGAAGTGGACTTTCTGACCACCCGGCACCGGACGCTTTCCGTGGCCTTCATGGACAACATGCTGCCTTTGAAGATCTCCGACAGCCTCTTCGAACGGCTCCGCGATCTAAGGAAGGATTTGAAGCTCTTCGGAGAGATTCGAGCCGATTTTCCCCCCGGGCTGCTCCGCCGGATGAAACAGGCGGGGGTCTCCGAAGTCCAGATCGGGATCGAAGCGCTGAGCACGAGGCTGTTGAAGAAAATGAACAAGGGAACCACGGCCATGGCGAATCTGGCTGCGATGCGAAATTGCGAAGCTTTGAAGATTGTCCACCGGTCGAATCTCATCCTCCATTTTCCCGGAAGCGACGCTCAGGATGCAGCCGAAACCTTGAAAACGCTCGAGTACGCCTCTTCCTATCGACCTCTCAGGGCGGTTTCCTTCTGGCTGGGGCTGGAGAGCCCCGTCTGGCGCCGCCCGGAGTCATTTTCCATATCGAAAACCTTCAACCATCCAAACTACGGCATCCTCTTTCCGGAGACAATCGATCGCTCGGTCCGCTTCCCTGTCCAGGCCTATCGCGGAGGCATCGGCTTCCAGCGAAAGATCTGGAAGCCGGTAAAAGAGAGCCTTCGCATCTGGTCAAAGACATATTCACAACTGGCGGGCGACGGGCCGATCTTGAGCTTTCGGGATGGAACGACTTTCCTCATCATCCGGCAGAAACGGATTTCGGCCGAACCGGCGACTCACCGTCTGGAGGGGACTTCAAGAAAAATCTATCTTTTCTGTTTGAAGCCGCGGAGCATAAGGGAAGTCCGGCAGCGGTTTCCGGGTCCGGGTGAGGAGAAAACGATTGGATTCATCCGGATGATGCAGGGCAAAAAACTGATGTTTGTAGAAGATGACCGCGTGCTGAGCCTGGCTGTTCCTGCGGTCGATCGAAACGGTCGCAACGATCTTGTCCAACCCCATGAACTGTGATAGAGGTAACCGTCGCTTAGACTCTTCTGTGACAAGTTCTTCTTCGGGTTCCTTTCAAACACACCAAGTCAGAGACGCAAGGAGGTCAGAATGAGAGCACTTTCGGTGGATTTCAGATACGATATCCAGAGAGTTTTCGATTTTAGAACTGTTGGAATGCCTTCTCCGAACCGAATCATCTTCGGCTGTGGTGCGATCGATCAGGTGGGGGAGGAAGCATCCAGACTGGCAAAGGGAAAGGCGCTGCTTGTCAGCGACGAGATCATTGCAGAACTTGGAATCGTCGAAAAGGTCAAGGCGAAACTGGAGGGCTCCGGATTCGAAGTCGGCACGTTTACAGGCGTCGAGGCGGAACCGCATATCGAAACCGCAATCGCGCTGTATGAGCTGAATGCCGGAAAAGCCTTTGAGGTCATCGTCGGTATCGGCGGGGGCAGCGTACTCGACATGACCAAGCTTGCCTCCCAGTCGATCGGCAACCGCATCGACCCCCGGAAAATCGTCCGAGGAGAAGCGGTTCCCGAGGCCCGAGGCATTCCCATGATCCTGGCGCCCACGACCTCCGGGACCGGAAGCGAGGCCAGTCCGATTTTCGTCGTTACCGACGGTCAAAACAAGGTCTTTAAAAACAACCCGCTCTACTATCCGGCGATCTCCATCGTCGATCCGGTCTTGACCGTCAGCATGCCGCCAAGGGTTACGGCCACGACCGGTCTGGATGCGCTCAGCCATGCCATCGAAGGGATGATGAACAAGAATGCCAATCCGCTCAGCGATATCTTCGGCATCGGCGGAATCGAACTGGCCGGCGCTTACCTCAGAAGGGCTGTGGCAAACGGCCAGGACCTCGAAGCCAGGTACTATATGTCGCTTGCGTCGACCATCAGCATGCTCGGCATGGTCATGTCGGGGGGCTTATATGCCCACAGCATCGCCTATATCATTTCAAAATACAAACCGACCGCTCACGGGCTCGGCTGCGCATTGGGCCTGCCGTACACCATGGCCTTCAACGTGCCTGCCGCCAGCGCCAAACTCGCCAGAATCGCTGAGGCGCTCGGAGAAACTACGGCGATGTTTTCTGAACTGGATGCCGCAAAACTTGCCGCTCAATCCATATTCTGCATGATGGATGATGTCGGACTGCCGGTTTCTCTCGAAGAGTATGGAGGAATCAGCGAAGACGATCTTGAGAAAGCGGCGGAAACGATGCTCGAACTCTATCCCAGGCCGCTGAATCCCCGGCCCATGAGCCGGGAGGATGCGATCCGGCTGTGGCACAATATGTGGGAAGGCAGCCTTTCCTATTATTGATCGGGTTGCGGGTTGCGGGTTGCGAGTTACGGGTTGCGAGTTACGGGTTGCGGGTTGCGGGTTACCATCAAGCAACCGGTCGAAGTTTGACCGGTTATTCCGCATATAGGATCGGGCATCCAGGTTCATAGAACCTTGCACAGTATACAGTTTTGAACCCGTAACTCGCAACCCGCAACCCGTTCATTTACTTCTTCTTGATCTGAGCCTTGTTCCTGTCTTCGAGTTCCTGAACGATGCCGCTGTGGTCGTTTCCGCCTTTGCCTTTTTCGACCATGGCGTCGATGAAGCCCTTTACCATCTTGGTCGCGGGAAGATCGAGCCCGTAGTATGAGGCGGCCTCCAGGGCGTTTTTCAGATCCTTCTGGTGGAGAGCGATTCTAAATCCGGGTTTGAAGTTTCTTTCCACCACCATCGGGACCTTGGCATTGAGGACACTCGATCCCGCCAGCCCGCCTTTGATGGCTTCGTATACTTTAACAGGGTCATAACCGGCTTTGCATGCCAGAAGCAAGGCTTCCCCCATGGCTTGGATGTGGATACCGACAAGGATCTGATTGGTGAGTTTGGTGGTTTGACCCGCTCCCGTATCGCCGACCAAAACCGCGCTCTTGCCAAGGACATCAAAGACCGGCTTCATCTCGTTGAACAGATCCTGGGGACCTCCGACCATGATGGCAAGCTCACCCTTGATGGCGCCGACCTCGCCCCCGCTGACCGGGGCGTCCAGGGCGCGAGCCCCTTTCCCTTTTAGCGCAGCAACGATTTTCTGAGTCACAGTCGGTGAAATGCTGCTCATGTCGATCAGGGCGGTTTCGGATGTGGCCGCCTCCAGGATGCCGCCTTTCCCCATGACCACCTTCTCCACCTCCGGTCCGTCCGGAAGCATCGTGATGATCCTTTTGACCTTTTGGGTCACTTCCGCCGGGGTTTTTGCAGCGATTGCGCCCATGCCGGTCAGCTCTTCCACCGGCGCCTTGTTGACATCGAGCACCACCAGGCTGTAGCCCGCGTTGATCAGGTTTTTGGCCATGGGCTTGCCCATGATTCCGAGTCCGATGAATCCAAGTGTCTCAGCCATGATTCTTTTCTCCTTAATATTTTGGATTTGAAATCGGTTGCAGCAAGAATTCTGAAAAAAAATAACAGAACGGATCCTGCAGGTCAAGCTCTCAGAAAGTGCCGGAAATCAGATAAGTTTCACGAGGGCGGCGACAACGGCGATCGAAGCGGCGGCCACGGCGCAATGCCGGATCGTGAAAGGAAAAAGAAAGGCAATTGCAAGCTCCGTCAGGAGTGGCCAGAATGTGGTGGAGTCTGAACAGGATGGATTCAAAATATTATTTAAGCGGCCTTATGGTGTTTGACCGATTGAAATCGCTCGAATATAATACGTGATCGCACTTCGAGTGTTGATTTCGGTTGCGGGCTCTTGAGGATTCTCAATATTCCTGGAGAAAAGAAATGCCGAAAACAGAAAGCACACCCGATACCAAACCCCTCTACAGAGTTTTTGTCTCCAGCACCTATCTCGACAATCAGGAAAGGCGAAAAACCGTACAGGACGCCATCACCATGGCAGGAATGGTCTGGATCGGGATGGAGCTGTTTCCGGCCGGCAAAGAAGAAACCGACCGGGAGTGTATCCGATTGGCCGAAGAAGCGGATGTTCTGATCGGAATCATTGCATGGCGGTATGGATGGGAGCCGGACGGTAAAAAATCGATCACCGAGATGGAATACAATGCGGCAAAAGAGCGGCTGATGTTTCAAATCGACCCCTTGCTTCCGGTGAATCCGGAGAAGGATTTCGATCACGGACCCGACCGGTGGAAGAAGCAGGAAAAACTAGATGCCTTCAAACGCCGGTTTGCCAAAGATCAGTTGCCAGCTTATTTCACCAAAGCGACGCTCAGCGGGAAGGTTGTACATTCACTAAACCAATGGCGACAGAACCGTGAAAGCAAAGAGGGGTATAAAGAACCGATAAAAGGGCCTCGGCCGGCTCCCGGTTTCGATCGGGATCTCGAACAAGAGATCCGAGCCTATTGCCTGAAAGCGGAAGCCTTGCATGAAACGCTGCCGGTCGCCGGTTTTGCAACCCGGATTACGGTCCCCATCGACATCGAAGACATTTACGTTCCTTTGCACGCCATGATCGACCTGAGGGGGGTTGCCGAAAAGACCTTCTGCGACGCGGAAGATGCGGAAAAGGCGCTGTGCGGGAGCGACACCGGCCTCGAGATTCCCCTGACCGAAGCCTTCAGACAATCTGAGATGAGAAAAAAAAGAGGGATCATTATTCTCGGTGATCCCGGATCCGGAAAAACGACGCATCTCAAGCGCCTTCTGTTGTATTGCCTGCGGAACGGACCGGAGACACTGGGGCTTCCCGAACGGATAATCCCTGTATTTTTGCCGCTTCGTGAGCTCGAAAACCTGGGCCGGGGTCTGGACGATTTCATTCAATGTCAATTGGACAATCCCCACCTCAAGACCCTGGAGGGGTTCGGTGAGCGTCTGATTCAGCGCGGAAATTTGCTTTTTCTTCTGGACGGATTGGATGAGGTGGCGGATCTGGCCCGGCGGGAGCAGGTGGCCGGTTGGATCGCAGATGCGATGCATTCGCACCCCACCTGCCGATTCGTTGTGACCTGCCGGTTTGCCGGCTACAGCGCCACGGTGCGCCTGCCCGAGCGGTTTCTTGAAACGCACCTTCGCCCGTTTACCGAAGATCAGGCGGAGCGGTTCGTCAGAAATTGGTATAGAGCGGTGGAAGAGTCGCTAGCCAGGGATCCGTGCCTTGCGGAAAGTATTGCCGTAGAGAAGGCCGAACACCTCATCCAGCGGCTCCGGGAACCCGATTTCCGGGCGCGCAGGGTATTTGAGATGACCCGCAACCCGCTGCTTTTAGCAAACATCTGCCTGGTCCATCGACACAGGGGAGCCCTGCCGCAAAAAAGAGCCAGGCTTTATGAAGAATGCATCGATGTGCTGCTGGAGCACTGGCGCAGGGCCAAGAAGCTCGCGGTCAGCGTTTCGGCCCAGGCCGGCCGCCGGGCGCTGCAGCCGACAGCCTTCTGGCTCCACAGCCGGGAGGGGCGCACCCGGGCCACGGCTGAAGAGCTGGCCCCGCACCTGTCTCCGGTCTTGAAAACGGTGGGGTGGACGGGGGGTACGGCCGAAGCTTTCCTGCGTACGATTCGGGACGAAAGCGGGCTCCTGACCGGATGGGATCAGGGCAGCTATGGTTTCATGCATCTTGGTTTTCAGGAGTATCTGGCGGCGCGGGAGATCAGAAGCCGGGCATTTGTGGATCCTGGAATCCTGGGATGGCTTGCGGAGCGCTTCGGGGAATCCTGGTGGCAGGAGGTGGGGCTGCTTCTGCTGGCGCTCGAAGATCCATCCGTTTTTGTGCCGTATATAAAAGAGGTTGTGAAACAGCCGGCCTTTGCCCGATATCCCGGCCTGGTGGAGGCATGCCTGGATGATGCTGCCGAGACTGTCGTCGAGCCTTTCCTGGAGCTGGTGGAAAAGGCCGCCGGGAAGGATGCCGGTCTATGGGAGCGGCAACTGACCGCGCTCAAAGTCCTGGAACGTCTCGAGCCGGAGGCAATCGAAAAACTCGAATCGAAATTGTCCCGGCACCCGTCCCCTGCGATTTCCAAATGGATGCAGGAGAGAGAGGCTCGAAAAACCCAGGATACAACAACTGCATCTCCGGTGGATTATGAGCTTGTGCGGATTCCAGGCGGCCGGTTCTTGATGGGGTCGCCGGAATCGGAAGAAGGGAGGTATGAGCAGGAAGTGCCTCTTCATGAGGTGGCCGTTCCGGACTTTTACATGGGAAGGTATCCGGTCACCAATCAGGATTTTGGGCTTTTTCTGAAAGAGAATCCGGATGTTACAGAGCCTCAATTTTGGGCGGACAGAAGATTCAATCAGCCGCGGCAGCCGGTGGTGGGAATAAGCTGGGAAGATGCGAAACGGTACGCGGCTTGGGCCGGATTGCGCCTGCCGACCGAGGCGGAATGGGAGTATGCCTGCCGGGCGAATACCCGAACTCGGTTTTACACGGGAGACAAGGACGTCGACCTCATGAGGGCGGGATGGTACAGCGAAAACTCCGGTGGGCAGCCTGCCGCTGTAGGTCAAAAAGAGCCCAATGCCTTCGGGCTCTACGACATGCACGGAAACGTGTGGGAGTGGGTCGAGGACGATTGGCATTACAGAGGTGCGCCTTCCGATGGAAGCGCTTGGATCGATAAACCGAGGGGCGCTTACCGGGTGGTGCGCGGCGGCGGCTGGGGCATCGATGCTCGGTACTGCCGGTCGGCGATTCGCTACTACGTCCCGCCCGACGGCCGCTACTTCACTCTCGGCTTTCGTCTCTCCAGGTCCGTTTCTCTTGGCACTTGAGCCCTTGAACCCTTGGCCTGGAATTTTTTAAACTGAAAGGGAGCGAATCGCCGCCGAGGCGGAGCCGGCGGTGATAGAGCGACCGGATGGGTCAGGTCAATCACTAACGAATATAGCCGGTTCGGGCTTGGCAGTCTTGAGGGCCATCCAGGCTGAAGAAATGGCCTGGTTGAGAACCTGCCTATACCAATCGAACAGCAGAAGGAGGCGCTTCCGCTGTAGGTCTCTCCAATAAGGCAGATCACCGGAATCGCGGGCAACGGCTTTTGCCCACTGATCCTGGAAAAGCTCGCCGAGCACGTACTCGATTGCGCACATGGGGGTTATGAAAATGCTCGGAAGCCTGGGGATTGGAATCGCTTTTGGAAATGGCGGATCTTCTTTATCGCCTAGGATCTGGATGTGAAAATAGCACCCCGGGGAATCCTCTGTACCAACCTCTATTCGCCACATTGCAATTCGTTGCTCGGGGCAACTTGCATCGAACAGCTCGATTTTGGTTGAAGCAGTGCCGCAAAATTCAAGCAAACGCTTTTGACGAGCCTGATGCTTCCTGGGGTTGTAGCCGACCGGGCGGACGTCCCACTTGCCCGTGATAGCCGCATAAATGTTAGCCCCACGGCCGCGATCATATGCCCCCTCGCTCAGCTTTGTCTTCAAGGGTCGAAGCTGCAGTGAATAATGCTTGGTGCCTGATGCACTCCATAAGAAGTTGAGGTTGCTCTCAAATTCGTCCAGCACTCCTGATGTGCTCGAATCGATAAAGTCCCTTGAAATGGCCTTGAGCGCCTTAATTTCACGCACGAGCTCGGCGAAGCGGAACTGTAATCCAGCCATGGATAGTCTACTCCTCGTCCTTGGAACCTATTCGGTGCTGATCCAGCGGATCGACCATCGCCTTAAGCGACGGGTTCTCCTCGACGGTGCCGATTTCCATCCAAGCGGTATCTGCAAACGCCGGCCAGTGGTCCGGCCGAATTCGAACTGCCGTAGAGGGAGAGCAGAATTTTCCTGCAGCTTTAAGCTCTTCATTCAGGCAGACCACCGGCGGGCTCGTATCGATGCTCTCCAATTCACGGCCGGCGCGTTCTTCCAGTCTGTCATGCAGGCGCTTTGCATCTCC
>QZKK01000039.1 GCA_003599475.1 Desulfobacteraceae bacterium | reverse complement strand
CCCGCCGCACTCCAAACAGCAGGTAACGCCTGCTTTTGCCAGCATACGGAATCCGATGCCCCGCGCAGCCGGTGTCAGATGCACATGGGTGTCCACAAGGCCCGGGAAGACCAGTCTCCCGGATGCATCGAACACTTCCCGTGCATGATCGGGACTCAGTTCGGGTTCAACTGCAGCCACCTGTCCACCGGATACTGCCACATCGAAACACCCGTGCCGGTTGTTGGTAGGATCTATCAACAAGCCACCCTTAATCAAGAGATCATACGTTGCCATGGTTCCGTCCTTTCAAAATTAGTTGAAAAAACATTTGAGTTTACGCTCCCCTTGTATAGAAATCGCCATGATGAATGCAGGTCAATGCCCCTATCCAACTTCGGTTTTGAACTATTTGGTCTTGGAAGCCTGCTTTCCCCCCAACATCAGCCGAGGGTCGAACATATCCCGGAGGGAATCTCCGACCATATTGTAGGCTAAGACCGTAAAGGTCAGTGCCAGCCCGGGAAACAGCGCCATCCAGGGACTTTGAAGAATGTTGGCAACCCCCTCCCGAATCATGTTTCCCCAGCTGGGAGTGGGCGGTTGAATCCCAAGCCCGAGAAAACTCAGTGAGGCCTCCATTCGGATGGCCCCGGCGATGCTTAAAGTTCCCATGATGATGATGGGGCCAACGATGTTGGGGAGCACGTGGTTGAAGGTGATCCGGGTATCGCTGGCTCCCAATGCACGGGCAGCACGGACAAAGTCGTGGTTTCTCAAGGCCATGGTGGGTCCCCGTGCCAGCCGAATATACTGGGCGATGTGGGAGATGCCGATTGCGACAATGACCTTGTAAATTCCTTGTCCCATCAGGGTAACGATCATCAAACCCAGCAGCAGGGACGGAAATGATAGCATGATGTCCACAATCCAGCCCACCGCCCGGTCGATCCAGCCGAGTTTGTATCCGGCGACAACCCCGATGGGGACTCCGATGCCGATCGAGACCAGAACCGACAGCACTCCCACAATGAGAGCAGGACGCGTCCCCCAGATGATTCGGCTCAGCAGGTCTCGTCCGAATTCATCGGTGCCGAGTAAAAACGTGGTTCCGGGTCCCTTAAACGAATGGAGGATGTGCTGGTCGCTGAAATCATACGGCGCGATCCAGGGCGCAAAAATCGCCACCCCGATCAAACCGACAATAATAAAAAAGCCGCATAATGCGGTTCGATCCTGCTTGAGAATTCGCCAGATTTGCCGAAGGATGCCGCGGTCTTCCCGGTTTGGAGGCGTTGGCGTCGCACTGTTCTTTTGAGCGTTGGAGTGCTTCTTATTCATACTTAACCTTGGGATCAAACAACGAATAAGTTAGATCGACGATGAGATTGACGATTACCACAATAAACGCGAATACCATTAACCCGGATTGGATCGTCGTATAATCCCGTTGATTGATGGCTCCCACCAGCAGTTTTCCCATTCCGGGTCTGTTGAAAACGGTTTCCGTCAAGATCGCCCCCCCCAGGATCGTTCCGGTGTAAAGGCCGATTGCGGTGATTACCGGAATCATGATATTTTTAAGGACATGCTTGAAATAGACGTTTTTAGGCCGAAGCCCCTTGGCGAACGCAGTCCGGACGTAGTCTTCATTGAGTGCCTCCAACATGGACGAACGCGTAAGGCGCGTCACATAGCTTGCCTGGATCAGCCCCAGGCTGAGCGCGGGTAATATGAGTTTGTGGATGTGTTCAGTAATGGATCCTGTGCGGACTTGATGGATGATGGGAAACCAGCCGAGCTCTACCGAGAATACCAGAAGCAGGAGTACCCCCAAATAGAAGGCGGGGAAGGAAAAACCTGCAAGAGCAATGAGCCGGCTTATGTAATCGACTGCGGTATTTTTCCGGATGGCTGCCCAGACCCCCAGCGGGATCCCGATGATTGCCCCGATGAGCATGGAGGAGATGGCCAGATTGAAGGTATAGGGAAAAAGCGCCCAAATCTGATCGCCGACGGGACGATGGGTGATCATCGAACGGCCGAGATCTCCCCGGACAAGCTGTGCAATGAAATCGATGTACTGAGAAAACAAGGATCTATCCAGACCCATTTCGTGTCGAAACGCCTTGAGCGTCTCCTCGGTGGCATAATCGCCCAGCACCACCTGGGCCGGATCAGCGGGAACCACCCGCATGGCAAAAAAAACAATGGATGCCACCGCCCACATGATCACCAGAGCGGAAAGAACCCGTTTGATAACGTATGCCTTCATAATGCCGAGTCATCCTTTATCGAAAGGAAACGCCGGAAACATTAGAAATGCCGGGGAGCGGGGGCGGACAACTCCCGCTCCCCCGGAGCATCAGTGTTTCAGAATCCGGGAAGTCTCCCGAAAATCATACACCGACTGGCTTTTCTGTTCGAATCCCAGATCGAGATACTTGGCCTTGGCCATTGCGTAAAGCCGGGTAAACAGCGGAAAGGAGACGACGTCATCCATGATCTGTTTCTGGGCCTTTACCCATAGCGCCTTCTGTTTTTCCACATCGAGTTCGAAGCGGGCCTCATCTATGTATTGATCCACCCCGGGCAGCACTTCCCCGTAATGGGAGAAGTTGATGACAGCGGTTTTTTTACCAATAATTGAATCTGAGTGATAGAATTGGGTCAGGTAAACGTTTCCGGTCAATGGGTACCGATAGGCTCCGTATATGATGACAGGATTGGCGTTCTGACGGATCAGCTTGTGATAGGTGGGGTGATCGACGACGTTGAGCTTCAGATCGACTCCAACCTTTTTCCACTGCTCTTGAATCACCTGCATGGGGGGCAGATAGATGTCCGAATTTGAAATATTCATGGAAAGGTTGAAACCGTTCGGATATCCGGCTTCGGAGAGCAGGCTTTTGGCTTTTTTCGGATCATGGGGGTACTGGACCTCATCGTCGGTGTGCCCCACGTACCCTGAGGGGAGCGGGCTGTATTCCGGTTTAGCCACGTTTTTGCCCAAATAGTTGATCAAATCCTCACGGCTGATGGCATGGCAAAGCGCCTGGCGCACACGGATGTCGTCCAGGGGTTTTTGGGTCAGGTTAAAAAAAAGTGAGAAGGTATTTGCCGGTGACGTGAGATTGACATCATACCCTGCTTTTTTCAGCCGATCGATCCACTCCTGTTTGGCCGGTATGTTGACGGCGTCCATCTCGCCGTTTCGCAGCGCCAATTCCCGCGTGGAATCGTCGGGAATAAAGGAGATGATCAGTTTCTCTAAAATCGGTTTGCCGTGCCAATAAGTCTGGTTGGCAACCATAGTAAAACTCTCCTGGGGTTTATAACTTTCGTATTTAAACGGCCCGGTGCCCACCGGATGAAAGTTGATGTCCTTGCCCAGTTTTTCGATCGCCTTTTTGCACACGACATAACCGGCCTGGTAATCGACCAGGAGTGCCGGAAGGTCGGGGAGAGGATCTTTGGTCTTGATTTGGACCGTATGTGGATCCACGACCTTGACGCTTTCCACTGCGGCAAGGCTTTTAAGGAAGGGAGAGCCCACCTGGGGGTCCAGAACCCTTTCGATTGAAAATTTGACATCTTCGGCGGTAAATTCGCCGTAATCTTCATGCCACTGGACTCCCTTTCGCAGGTGAAATGTCCAGGTGACTTTGTCTTGCGCAACCTCCCATCTTTCCGCAAGGGCCGGTTGGATATTTTCAATGTCAATCACTCCGGGAGGATGGCGCAGCAAAGCCTCGTAGACGGACCGGTATATGGGAGCTTCGCCGATTTTCACTGCGAAATGAGGGTCCACGGTGCCGATATCGGCGACCCCGACGGCAAGACGTGCGACCTGCTCCTTGGCGAGCTCTTCACTGCACACAGGTGAAGAAAGCAGTACCAGTGCGGTCGATACCGCCAGCAGGATGGTAAAGGGATGGGTCAGATGTTGCCTTTTCATAGAAACCTCCTCTCATGTTTATGCGTCTTCTAGTCGGATGAAGAGCGAATCGTTGATTCGCCTTCAATCGGGAAATGACAGGCCACCCAATGGCCGGTTTCGATTTGCCCAAGCATCGGTGATTCCATGGAACAAATTTTCTCTCGATTCGGGCAGCGGGGATGGAAACTGCAGCCCGCAGGGGTGTCGATCGGGGACGGCACATCCCCAGGTAAGTGCATCCGGTGTCTTTTCCGGAACGGATTCGCCACCGGAACCGCCGATATCAGAGACGCCGTGTACGGATGACCGGGCTGCACGTACAGGATCGGGGAAGCGGAAAGTTCCACGATCCGACCCAGGTACATGACTGAAATTCGATCGCAAAGATGGCGGACCACCCCCAGATCATGAGAAATGAACAGATAGGTCAGATGATATTTTTCCTGGAGCGATACCAGCAGATTGAGGATTTGCGCCTGAATCGAAACATCTAGCGCGGAGACCGGTTCATCGGCGATGACCAATTTTGGATTCAACGCCAAAGCCCGGGATATGGAGATTCGCTGGCGCTGCCCTCCGCTGAATTCATGCGGGTAGCGGTACAGGTGTTCCGGCTGAAGGCCGACCACTTCCATCAACTCCCGCATCCGTTCCTGCCTTTGGCCCGTCTTCAACAAACCGTGAATTTGAAAGGCTTCACCGATAGTCTGCCGGACGGTTTTCCGTGGGTTCAAAGATGCGTATGGATCCTGAAAGATTATCTGCATGTTCCGCCGCAACGCCTGCATGTCTTTTTTGCTCCGGCTAAGAATATCCTGCCCCTCGAAGAGGACCTGCCCGGAAGTGGGCTCTTCGAGACGCAGGATACAGTAGCCCAGAGTGCTTTTTCCGCACCCGGACTCCCCAACCAATCCCATGGTTTCCCCCCTGCGGATGGTTAAATCGACGCCGTCCACGGCTTTGACATAGCTGCGCGTTCGATGGAACAGGCCGCGTGCGACCGGAAAATACTTTTTAAGCTGCCTGACTTCCAACAGTTGACTATCGTGCATGATGCCAACACCTCACCTGGTGACCGGAACCGATCTTGAAAAGAGGCGGGGCTTGCTTCAAACAGGTTTCGAAGGCCCTGTCGCAGCGGTCTTCAAAGGCGCACCCCGGCGGTAAATCCAGAAGGCTCGGAACGACTCCCGGAATGGTCTGCAGCACACGGCCTTCCGGTACCGGGGCATCGATATTCGGAATCGATTTCATCAGACCGTTGGTGTACGGATGTTCCGGATGGCGGAAAAGCTCATATACGTCCGCATATTCCACGATTCTGCCGGCATACATCACCGCAATCCACTGGGACATTTCAGCAACCACTCCCAAGTCGTGGGTGATCAACAGAATGGAGGCACCAAAATCCGCCTTCAGGTCGTTCATCAGGTCAAGTATCTGCGCCTGAATGGTCACGTCCAGGGCTGTCGTCGGTTCGTCGGCGATGACCAGCTCAGGATTGCATGCAAGCGCCATTGCGATCATCACCCGCTGGCGCATCCCGCCGCTCATCTGGTATGGATATTCTCTGACTCGCTGCCCGGGGTCGGGGATTCCGACTTTGCCCAGCATGTCCACAGACCGGTCCCAGGAGGTCCGCCGGGGCAGCTTCTCGTGCAGCTGAAGAACCTCGGCAATCTGGTTGCCTATCCGAAAGGCCGGGTTGAGCGAGGTCATCGGTTCTTGAAAAATCATCGAAATCCGGTTTCCGCGGATGCGACGCATCTTCTCTTCGTTTAGCCGAATCAGATCTTGGTCGTCAAAAACGATGCTGCCGCCGGCAATTTTACCTGGAGGGGACTGGATCAGGCGCATGACCGACAGGGCCGTCACACTTTTACCGCAGCCGGACTCTCCTACCAGGCCGAGTGTCTCGCCTCTGCCGATTTCAATATCCAGGCCATTGACCGCCTTGACCACCCCCCGGTTGGTATAAAAGAAGGTGCGCAAATCGGTTATCTGAAGCAACGTGCGGTTTTTCATCAGCGATCATGGTCCTGCAGCGCGGCCCCAATTACTTTTAGATGATATGTAATGATTTCAATTTGATCCGGAAGCGATCGTCTTTAAGGTTGCCGCGAGATGATGCAAAACTCCTTTATCCAATATCTAATATTTTCTCTTTTGCCAAGGGAAACCTTTCCCGGAATGTTTTAACCGGCAGTAGCAGCCGGTACTGCTAACCGGACGGGCAGTTATTCAAGGGATGAAATTTTTAATTAAATATTAATTATTGGAACTTGAGCAAAGACATAATCGATATTGTAATCGATATCGATAATCGAAAGGCTCCTGAATTTGCGATCTATTTACGTTACATATACATGGGCATTTCTGATCAAAAGCCTCAAGCTGCAACCGGGAACAACTACATACCAATATTTGCACTCCCTTGTTTGAATTATCCATAAAAGCGGATATATTGGTGCCAATATGGGAGCAGAGGTCTTTTAAACAATGCCGGCCCCCGGCAGTGCTGCTGAAGGCGATCTGCGGGAATGACGGATAATCTAAATGAAGGCCGGCAATTGATCACAATCTGATTTTCTATGTTCATCCAGAATCTTCAAGTGGAAAGATGATTGAAAAAATCATGGAGCCCTTCAACGGACCTGAACGCAAAGAAGGGAAAAATAGTGACCCTGCGGGGGTAGACGGCATTAAGACACCAAAAGTCGACTCACAATTATCCGCAATATACCAGAATGCCCCCCTTATCATGATGCTCGTGGACGCTGAAGGGCGAATTAAAAAAGTAAATAGATTCGCCGCTGAATTTGCCGGAAGATCAGAATCGGAAATGATCGGTCTGCATACCGGAAAAGCGTTACGCTGTTCTCGTGCACTCGATAAGCATTCAGAGAACTGCTTCGGACCATATTGCACGGAGTGTCCCATACGCGGGACCATAAAAGACACCCTCGAAACAGAACGCAGCCATTATCAGGTACAGGCAAATCCCACCCTCATCATTGAAGGACGGGAACAGGAACTCACATTCCTCCTTTCCACGACCAGCCTGCAGATAGATGGCGAATCGATGGTGTTGGTCACCATCTTGGATATCACCCAGCGCAAGGCGGCACAGGAGGCGTTGCGCGAGAGCGAAGAGCGCTACCGCGGGATCGTCGAAACGGCCGAAGAGGGCATTGCCACCCACGATCCTGATGGAACCATTACCTATGTCAACCAGCGAATGGCCAATATGCTGGGCTACTCGCGAGAGGAGATCATTGGAAGGTCGAGCCTTGATTTCGTGTACGACAACGAAGAAAGGCAGGCGGTAATCCGGGCGCGCGAGAGCCTCAAAGAGGAAGGCAGCTTCAGCAAGGAACGGAAGCTGCGCCGGAAGGATGGCTCAGTCCTTTGGACGCTGGCCAAAGTCACTCCGCAGCGAGACGGTGCCGGCAATTTCCTTGGCTACCTGGCAATGCATACCGACATCACGGAACGCAAGCACGCCGAGGAAAAACTGCTGGAAAGCGAAGAACGTTTCCGGGTTACCTTCAAGAGGGCAGGCATCGGAATGGCAATCGTGGATCTGGATGGTCGGATTATCGATAGCAATAAGGCTCTGCAGAAGATGCTTGGCTTCAGCAGAAGCGAGCTTGCTGAAATGACCTTTCCTGATATTACTCACCCGGATGATCTACAGGAGGATATGAGACTTGCACAGGAGTTGTTTGCCGGGAAACGCAATTATTACAGAATCGAAAAACGATATTTCCGAAAAGATGGGCAGGTGCTCTGGGGCCAGCTTGCGGCTTCCTTTGTCCGGAATCAAAGCGGCGAGCCTCAATTCGGTATCGGTATGCTTGAGGATATCACCGAGCGAAAGCAGGCGGAGGCAAAGCAGGCGCTTCTGACAGACATTCTCCGCGTCCATAATCGGGGCGGAAATCTGCATTCGCTTACCGCTGAAACATTACGACTGATCCGGGTACGAACCGGCTTCGATTCGGTGGGGCTGCGGTTGCGCCAGGGTGAGGACTGCCCCTATTTCGAACACAACGGATTTTCAGAAGAGTTTTTAAATGAAGAGAATTTCCTGTGTGCCAAAGATGGGAATGGAGCGATTGTAAGGGATGCTCAAGGGCATACGGTACTCGAATGCACGTGCGGCCTTGTCCTTTCCGGGCGCACAGTTCCAGGCATGTCCTGTTTCACTGAGGGTGGAAGCTTCTGGACCAATATCTCAAGTGAGCTGCTTTCCTTGCCGCGAGAATCCGATCCTCGGTTCAATCCCCGCAACCAATGCATTCACAAGGGGTATCAATCAGTCGGCCTCTTTCCGGTTCGGGCGGGGCAGGAAATCATCGGATTGTTGCAGCTAAACGATCGCCGGGAGGGGATGTTTACTCCGGATCTGATCACCTTTTACGAAAGCCTGGCACAGAATATCGGTCTTGCGTTTCAACGTGCTGCAGCCGAGGAGGCGCTTTGGGATCTGAATGAAAAATTGGAACTGCAGGTGACCGAGCGCACAAAGCTTGCCGAATCAAGGGCGAAGCAGCTTGCTCGGTTAACCTCTGAACTATCGCTTGCCGAAGAACGTGAAAGAAGGCGGCTGGCCGAAGTTTTACATGAGCATCTTCAGCAACTGCTTGTCGGTGTCCGGCTCAATCTGGATGCTTTATCAAGCCATGTCTATGGCGAAAAAAAACCTGCATTGGATACTGCTCTCCAACTCATATGTGATTCGATTCATACTTCACGATCGATTACAGCCGAGCTTTCACCCCCGATTCTTTACCAGGCAGGACTGGTTTCAGGGCTGAAGTGGCTATCCAGATGGAAGCAGGAAAAATACGGATTTACGGTGGACCTTCAGGTGGAGCCTGAGAATATCCCCCTGAAGGAGGATATGATCGTTATCCTTTTCCGATCGGTGCGTGAGCTTCTTCTTAATGCAGTGAAGCATTCAGGAGTGAATTCCGCAAAAGTCAGTCTTTCCAAAAACGGGTCGGATTGCTTGCGGATAGTTGTCAGTGATGCCGGAAAGGGGTTTAATCCAAACCAAATATGGGAAATCAGCGAGAAGCAAAACGGATTTGGTCTATTTTCTATCCGTGAACGGTTGGAGTTTTTGGGCGGCCGGCTCGAAATCGAAAGCGCGCCAGGCAAGGGAGCCTCCTTTACGTTGATTGCACCTGTTGAGAAAGTTCAGGTTGTCAGAAAACCATCGTTATCACAGAACTAACCTCCTCCAACCCTCTCATAAAGAAGAGCTGGAAACTACTCTCCTTTCCGTTCTTATTCGGGTCATACCGCCGGAGGCAGATCGTTGATCCAGTCCAGGCCGAGCTCCACCAGTTTTCCGGGGGTCGGAACACCGCTGCGGTCCCAGCCGTGCATGTCGTAATACAGATCGAGGCAGGCTTCGAAGGTGTTTCGGTCAAGCGCCTTGCCTGCGAGCCGCCCGCCTTCCAGCGGCTCGAAGAGCCGCTCGGGGAGACGATCGTCGGCGCGGATGGTGCCCTGGCGCACCGAGACGATCCTTTTGATGGTCACCGTGCGCTCGGCCAGCTTCATGAGCTCCCAAAGATAAACGTCCCATCCGGTTGCGTCACGGATCGATTCGGCGACCTGGTTCAATTTAAGAAGTTTTCCCGGTCCGGCCGTGAAAATGCACAGGCCCAGGGTATTGAAGAGGTTCCATGTATACTGCATGTAGGTGAACTGGCGGATCTTATGGGGGCTCAGCTCGATCGCCGGAATCGGTTTAAGGATGCTCAACTCCGGCAGGTCCTCCACCCCAAGGGCTCCTTCCTGAAAAAGATAATCGTGGGGACCCTCTGTGTGGTTGGCACCGGTGGACGACAGGGCATAGGCCATAGCCAGGCTCCCCTTTCCTCGGGGCTCGTGCATGGCCATCTCCTGCCCTTTGACCTGCATGGCGAATTTTTCCGATCCGCAGCCGATCTTTTGTGCCATACGCCGGGAACCTTCGGCCAGCAGATCGCCGAACCCATCGCGGTGGGCGATCTTGGGCAGGCAGGCCATCATCGCCTCGGTGGCTCCGAAGCGAAGCTCCAGACCGTCGGTGTCTTTACGGGTCAGCAGCCCCTTTTCGAAGCATTCCATGGCAAAAGCGATGGTGGCACCGGTGGAAATGGTATCCAGGGTATACATATTGCAAAGCTCGTGTGCCTTGCAGATCGCTTCAAGATCCGAGACTCCACACAGCGATCCGAAGGCGGCCGCGGTTTCGTACTCAGGTCCGCCGTAGGCCGGGTCAACCTTCCAGTGCCCTTCGGATCGGGCCACCCGCTTGCAGCGCACCATGCACCCCTGGCAGCCGCCGGCCTCAACGAAGTAGCGCTTATGAAAGGTCTCGCCGCAGATGTCCCCGGCCTTTTCGAAGCTGCCGCTGCGGAAATTCCGGGTGGGAAGGATACCGGCTTCGTCCAGTTCGGTCACATCCCATCCGATGGTGCCTCCCTCATGGAGAACCCGCTCGATCGGGTGATCCATGAAATTTTCGGCGTACCACTTGATCCGGCGCTTGAGGGCTTCCTTGTCCTTGAAAGAAATCGTCTGCCGGCCGCGGACAGCGATCGCCTTGAGGTTTTTAGAACCCATGACCGCTCCCATGCCGCCGCGGCCGTTGGTGTGCTTCAAGTCGGTCACCACGCATGCATAGCGGACCAGGTTTTCCCCGGCGGGTCCGATGGCGGCTATCCGCACTCCGTTCTCGCCCAGCTCCTGATGGATCATCTGCTGGGTCTCGCCGGTTCCCTTGCCCCAGAGCGCCCCGGCATCCCGGATCTCGACATAGCCGTCGTTGATCCAAAGATATGCCGGTTTTTCAGCGCGGCCTTCCACCAGCACCGCATCGAAGCCTGCCCGTTTGAGCTCGGTCGACCACCACCCCCCGGCCTCGGCTTCACCATAGATTCCGGTAAGCGGAGAGATGGCCGCCACGGAATAGCGGTTTGAGCCGGGAATGCCGCTTCCCACCAGTGGGCTGGAAGCGAAAATGAGAAGATTGTCCGGTCCCAGAGGGTCGATCCGACGGGGCCGTTCGGCAAGCAGGTAATAGCAGGCCAGGGCGCTGCCGCCGAAATAGGTTCTGTAGAAAGTCTCATCCGGCAGTTCAACACGATGAGACATCCGGAGTAAGTCGATTCTCAGGATCTTTCCTGTTATGCCGCAGGTCATGGATCACCTCTCTGACGGGTGACGCAGGGTCGCTTCTGGAGTTGGATCCAGGTCCAATCCCACTACCCTCCGCCGATAAGCGCTACACACTTGACGAGGTCACCCGCCCGGAGGCAATAGGTCCGGTTCTGCGGAAGACCGTTGACTAAAAAAAGCGAAATCATCTTCACGGGGAGCCCGAGGTCCCGGCAGACCACTTCCAGTGTATCCCCCTCCCGACCCGCCAGGGGAATGCTCCCGTCAGGATCCATAAGATCCCGGCAATATGACTTGAGCAACCCTACGGGTTGGAACCGCACTCCCATGGCCAAAATGCCTCCACACCCGGCGGAGCCCGAAAAAGCTCAAGAGGGCTGCCGAGCACCGGAGCTGAAAAAAATGAGTCTATCAGAATGACACAGATGGCCAAAATATCGAGGTGATCGGAATTTGTCAATTGGCAAGTGCCGGATCACCCCATGTGCCGGATTTTTGCAGTTATAAATTTAATTTAGGCCATCGGGTCCGGCAGTTCCCGGTAAACCCCGGTGGAGTTCCTTACGACCCATTTTCACCGGGGAATGCCTGGAAAGCAACGGGAAATTGTAAAGGCTCGCAGTCTTTTGTGCTATTGGACAGTGAGGGAATTGGGGATGACAATGGTAACGCTTTCCCGCCGATCGGATCTATCCGTGACAGCAGCATTCGATCGCATCACTTGAGAGCCTCCTTTATCGAGTATCAGATGAGCTCGAATACGATGGGAATCCGCAATGAAAGATTTCCGCTGAAAAGACCGTCCGGAGGCTTCGGAAACGGGGAAGCGTCTTCTACCGCCTGGATTGCCGCCCGATTCAAGATGGAGAACCGGCACTCCTCCACGACCCGGATGGAGTTTACATCTCCCGTTGGCGCAAGCAGAAATTCGACAACCACTTTCCCTTGAAACTGTCTGAGCCTGGCCGCTTTGGGGTATTTCTTTTGACGCTCGATCAACCCTCGAATGGTGCTCAAATAATGCTCTTTTACAGCGGGACCGGCTTCGAGGGCGGGGGCAGCCGGGCTTTCCAGGGCAGCCGGGCCGGCAAAGAGCGCGGGGGCGGCTGCGCTTTTCGAATCATTCGGCTGCAGGTTTTGCGGCGGCACCCATTTGGAGACCTTCAGCCCGGGAATGTCCAGGGACTCCGGTTTGAGGGCAAAGACTTCTTTTGCCGGCTTTTGCGGAAGAGGGGACTCAACGGGGTCCGCCTTTACAGGGGCTGCCGGTGCAGCCGGAGCCGGACGGGCGGTCGACCGGGGAATCGGCCCGTGCGCATCGGGAAGCTGCGGTCGGATCGGGGTTTTCGGAATCGCCCGCTTCGGCGGTGCGCTGGGCTGTACCGTGAGCTCGATTGGAATTCTTGCTTCCGGGCGGAAGGGACTGTCTCCATACAGGATGAGGAGGAGGTGGACCGCAGCGGAGACCGCCAGAAAAAACCACAGCAGCCGGTTTGGCCCCCCTTTGCATGCTGAAACAGCCTCCATTTCGGTCAGAAGTCCCTTTCAGTGGCAAGCGAAAGCCTTGCCGCGCCGGCGGCGTTTGCCACATCCATCACCTTGACCGCCGCATTCAGGATCACTTCCCGGTCCGCTTTCACCACGACCAGTTGATCGGCCTCCGGATCGATCATCTCTTTCAAAGCCGTATAAAGAAGATCGATCGAGATCTCCCGGCCCTTCAGGAACACTTTTCCGCTCCGATCCACGGAAACAGTGAGCTCTTCGTTCATCTGAGGAGCCGATGCCTTCGCCTGCGGAAGCTTGATATGGATTGCCTCCTCCACCAGAAAGTTTGTCGTCAGCAGGAAATAGATCAACAGGAGAAATACGATATCGATCAGAGGCGTCAGTGGAATTTCGACTTTTTTTCGCTGCTTTCGTATTGCTGTAGCAATCATCGGCGTCTCCTCTATAAACGGCCGCCCATCGACTTCGCTAACGAGATCACGGCCGTCCGGATTTGGACTTCGAAACGATCCACCCTGGAATCGAGGTAGCTGTGGGCGACCATGGCAGGCAATGCCACGGCAAGCCCCAGGGCGGTCGTCAGCATGGCCTCCCAGATGCCGCCGGCCAGAACCGCCGCATTTACCTTCCCCCCCATCTGCTGGATGACCATAAAAGATTTGATCATGCCCGTTACCGTACCCAGCAACCCGAGCATGGGGGTGATGCTTCCGATGGTGGCAAGGGTTTGAAGATAACGGGACAGGCCGCGAACGGCTTCATCGATGGTATGGGCGATTACGTTCTCCACCACCTTGCGGTCCTGGCCCCTGACCTCCAAGGCACCTGCCAGCACCCGGCCGATCGGCGAATCCGAGTGCTGCGCCGTTTCCAGCGCCAGATCTTCTTTTCCTTCCTCGATGAACCGGATGACCTTCTCCGGCAGGCCGGATCCTTTGAACGATACACGGGCAAAGCGGATCAGGCGCTCTAAAAAGATCGCAAGAGCGATCACCGAACAAAAAAGAATCGGTCCGACGAGGACCCCCCCTTTGGATAGAAATTCCAGCATGTTCCCCCCAATGAAGTGTTCAGTGTTCAGCCGGGCCGTCGGCCGGCCCATTCCGGATTCAGGATTCCTGATTCAGGATTTGCAGTTTCATGCGACGGCCAGTTTGATCGAATAAGAAACTTTTTCATTATGAATTGATTTTTATTCCTTAATTCGATGTTGGACGTTCGATGTTCGATGTTCGATGTTCATTCCGCTAGATCCCTGCACGATGTCCGGTGTTCCGTCCGAATCCAGGTCCTTTCCTCTTTTTACGAGAACCTCGCTTCGGTCGTACTCTTCCCAGACATCGGGTGTCCCGTCGCCGTTGGTGTCTTCTTCAGCCGCTTTCAGCCGTCCTTTTTCATAGAAATAGATGATTTCGGCCCGGTCGTCGCAGTCGCTGTCCCTTTCCGCCCGGAGCACGGTTTCTTCTTCGTCATAGAACCAGCACATGCCGAGGCAGGCGACGCCGGAGGAACCCTCCTCCCGTTTGAAGCGCTTCCCCTTTTGGCTGAAATGCTCCCTGTATTCCAGGTAGCCGTCGCTGTTTTCATCCGCCTCCAGCATTCTCAGGGCTCCGTCTCTATAAAAGTAGCGCTCCTCCGGAGCTCCGTCCCCGCTTCTGTCCGTTTCCATAACCACCGACCAGGGCTTCCTGTCGAACCACTGGGTGGTCTCGAATCTGCCGTCCGAATCGCCGTCCCGCATGAGGCGGACCTTTTCCCCTTCCTCGTAGAAGACCTTCAGGTCGACGGCTCCGTCCCCGTTTTCGTCTCCTTCCAGCCTGCAGAGTCGATCCTTCTCGTAGTACTGCCAGGTATCCGCTTTTCCGTCCTGATCGGTATCGCTTTCCACCCTGACCTTTTTTCCAGTTGCGTCGAAGTGGATGGAGAGCTCCGGGTTTCCGTCCCTGTTTCGATCCTGCGTCTGCAGAGAGGCGGTGCCGTTTTCGAGCATGGTGGCCGTTTCCATGAACCCATCGCCGTCTGCGTCTTCAGCCACCTCGAAAGCGGAGCCGTTCCGGAACAAGGTGATTCGGCATCCGTTTCCTGCCGACAGCCGCTCTTCGATCCGATCCGCATTCCCCTCCGGATCGAACCGGATGAACCGATCCTTTACACCGTCAAAATCGGTGTCTTCCTCCCGGGCAGCCGGCCGCCCCTTCTTGAAATGCGTCACCACATCATAACGACGATCGCGATTGGTGTCCTTCTCCTCCCGGATCGGCAGACCGGCATGAAACGCGATGCGCACCTCGAAGTGGGCGTCTTCATCCGAATCGATTTCGCGGCTGACCGGTTCGTCCTTTTTGAAGCGGATCACCGATTCATAGACCCCGTTTCCGTTTCGATCCGTGCTCTCGGATACCAGGACCCCGTTCCGGTGTATGAGAAGGGCGTCCATGGCCCCGTCTCCGTCCGTATCCCGGTGGATCCGGGAAGGCAATCCGCTAGGATCGTATACCGTTATTGACTCCGTTTTCCCGTCTCCGTCTGCGTCCAGATGCTTTTCATGCAGTTTTCCGTCTTGATACGTCTTTCGAATTTCGATCTTTCCGTCGGCGTTTGGGTCCGAAGCGGAAGAGGCCAGCTTTCCGTCCTCAAAAAAACAGGTGTAATCGAACCGTCCGTCTCCGGTGGTATCCTGCCGGATCCGAAGCGGCCGTTCCATGGAATCGAAATGGATGATCCGGTCCGGCCGTCCGGCCCCCCTGGAATCTTCCTCCAGCCGGATCCTCTTTCCGCCTTTCAGATAGTCCCAGGCGTCGATTCTGCCGTCGAAATCGGAGTCCTGTTCGATCCTTACCGGCTGGTCTCCCTCGTAGTGTTGGAAGCGGTCGTATTTGCCGTCGCCATTTGTGTCCGACTGCAGTTTCAGAATGCGGCCCTTTTCATCGAGATGGGCGATCTGATCCGCTTTGCCGTCGTTATCGGTATCGCGCTCGACGATTGCGGCGAAAGCACTCCCGGAAGAGGCGGTGATCGCCGCCGCAATCAGAAAGCAACAAAGGAAAGACCGCATGGAAACCTTTCTCACCCCTGCAAACCTCTCGAATCGACCTCTCTCGCATGCAGTGCGGCACCCAGGGCCGTAGTGATCTGGGGGGTCTCGGGAACAAAGACCTCCCGCATGAGCTCCACTTCGAGAGCCGATTTAAGCCCCGCATTCATCGCACCCCCGCCGTCGAAAAGCACCCGGTCCTCGATTCCGACCCTTTCGGCAAGATGGGCGATCCTTCTTGCGACGGAGCCGTGCACCCCGGCGATGATTTCCCCCTTTTCATATCCGCCTGCAAGGAGGCTGACAATCTCGGAAGCGGCAAACACGCTGCAGGTGCTGTTGATCGTTGCGGGGGCTTTGCTGGAGTCCAGGTGCCACTTCCCCAGGTCGTTGAGGTCCACATTCATGCTCCGGGCGGTCATCTCCAGAAAACTTCCCGTACCTGCGGCGCATTTGTCGTTCATCCCGAAGTCTTTGACCCCGCCGTTGCAGTCGAGAAGGATGACCTTGGAATCCTGCCCCCCGATGTTGACGATGCTTTTTACGCAAACCCCGAAACTCTCTCCGGTCTTTCTGGCCCCGATTGCATTCGCCGTGATCTCGCTGATGCAGTCGTTTGCCTCTTTGAACAATCTTCTTCCATACCCGGTTGAAGTCGTATGGGAGATCTCGTTTATTCCGATTCCATGCTCCTTGAGCAGAAGGGAAAGAGCATCGTGTGCATTCCGATAGAATTGACTTCCGGAAGGAGAGATTCTGCAGCCGATCATCTCTCCCTCCTCATCGACGAGAACAACTTTGATCGTGCACGAGCCGATATCGATTCCACAGAAGCTTCTCACGGATCTCTCCTCTCCTTTCTCGACTGAATGGACTCCACAAAGGCTTCGATTCGAGTGGACACCTGGCCTCTGTCCTCCGGGCTGTAATCGGTCTCCATGAAAAGTACGGGAACCGCTGCTTCCCTGAGGGCTTTTCCCACGCCTCTTTGCTCCATCTGATAGGGCTGGCAGCCGGAATAAACCGGATAGACGACGCCGTCTGCGCGGAACCGCCGGACCAGCTCCAAAAGTTTTCGGATGCGGTCTTTGCCGGAATCGAATAAGGGACAGGTGCACGGTTTCAGATAACGGTCTGCGACAGCCGCCATGAGATCGTAGAGCCGCGGTTCGCATGGGGCCACGGCATCGTAGAGCAGCCTGGAACAGGAGCAGACCTCATCGGCCACGACAACCGCTCCGGCTTCTTCCAGCAGCAGAGGGATCTTCAGACCCGGGGGGGCAGGGGGAGACCCCGTCAGCAGGATCCGGGCAGCCCCTTTGCCGGCAAACTTGCCTTCCCTTTTTCGCGCTTCCAGTTCTTCGTTCAATCGGGCCACGGCCGCCGTCCACCGATTGAGATCGTCGTAGAGAAAGGCGTTCAGCACCAGAAAAAGATCCATCCCGTAGAGGAGCGGAGGAATATTCTCCTGAAAACCGGAAAGCCTGCGGAACTGGGATGAGGCCTGCTGCAGCCTGCCCACGGCCGCGGAAAGCCGCCGCGCGGTGATTTTTTTTCCGGCGACCTCCTCCAGGGCCAGGGCCAGTTTCTTAACGGAATTTTGCCAGTAAAAATCGGCTTCTTCCGTATCCTTTGCGGGAGGGGCCTCCATCGGATAGATTTTGAACTTTAGATCTTCCAGAGTTTCGATGGCCTTTCTTTTCTGATCGCATGTGGTCGGAACCACGACCATGGCCAGGCGATTCTTCAAACCCTCCTCGAAGACGGATACCATGCCGACGGTGGCCTTGACGAGGGAGCAGGTCCTGGCAGGCATCCATTCTGCGCCTGCCTGCTCCAGGGCATAAGAACCGTTGCACAATCGAAGCGGTACGGCACCACAGGCATGAATCAGTTCCAGCGGCACCTGAGTGCAGCTTGTGCCGATGACGATCTTCCCATCCCCGAAGGAGGAAACAGGATGTTCCCATCGGCTGAAGAAGTCATAAAAGTACCCCATCGCCTCCGGAGGGTCGGAAAAATTCCGCTTGACTCGCTGGAGCGTCTCGCGGACTTCCATGCAGAGGCGCTTCTCGAATGCTTTCCGGATTCTACTCTGCCGGTTCTCTTCCACCTGCATGCTCCTGTGCCGCTCTTTTATAAAAGCCTTCCTCTGTCGCCTTGTAGAGATTCGCCCCTAGAAAGCTGACCTTCAGGCACCCCTCTTCCGGGCAGGCGGCAACGCATTTGAAACACATCATGCAATCCTCCTGCAGGATGTTTCCACAGTCCATGTTCTCTGCGATCTCCCGGATGCCCACATCGCAGACCCGATAGCAGTTCCCGCATCGGGTGCACTTCGAACCGTCTTTGATCAGTCTCAGCAGCCCTGCTCTTGAAAACAGGTACTGGAGGGCGCTCATGGGGCAAAAGAGGCAGAAGAAGCGCCTTTTTACAAAGGCCCCCGCAAAGAACAGGCCGGTCACCATCATGCCGAGAGCCGTCAAAACCATCTTCGGCTTGGAGCTTGCATCCACTGCCAGTTGACCGGCATCCCCCGAAAAAAGCGGAAGCACCGTTCTTCCGGGGCAGACCATGCAATAGGGGGTCGCGAACTCATGGGAAAGTCGCGGGAGTCCGAGTAGGGAATTGCTCATCCCCAGAGGAAGAAGGACCAGAAGGATCAGGAGGAGGTATTTGATTCTTTTGATCCTTTTGAAGGTTTTCTCCGAATACACGCTGTACCGGACTCCCGCGACGACCCTCGCCTTGCTGATCCAGTCCTGAATGGTGCCAAGCGGGCAGACGAACCCGCACCAGGACTTGTTGAAAAAGATAAAGAAAAGAAAAAAGCCGGCCGCTCCCGAAAGCAGGCCGATCCCCCTGCCGCCCAGAAGCTGGGCAAACGGCACGTTGGTCTGATGCTGAAGAGGGAAAAGGTAGCAGGTGCCGCCTGCACCTGCCGCAAAGGGACACGCAAAAGTCGGAAGATGAGTGCCGAGGTCGACCGCGAGGTAGCCGCCGTACATCAGGATACAGAAGGAAACGATCTGGAAGTAGAATCGGAATCGATCGATATCGGCGTCGTATAAGAATCTTCTAATCTTTTTCACGGAATACAATCTCCCTGTATGGCTTTCTCCGCCTCTCCCGGTGCAGGTAGACCCCGGCGCCGGCTGCGGTCATGGCGAAGAAACCGATGGAAAGACCGAACAGATCAGATGTATAGTCGCTTCTAGAGGGGGTATAGGTCCAGGGAATGCTGGAAATATACCGGATGCGGTCGTACGCCTCTCCCGAGAAACTCCCCTTTTGAGAAACTTCGTATTCTGCAACCGCGGTAAATCTCTCCCGATGGCGGCTGTGAAACCGGTCCCACCGTTTCGGATAATAGTCTCTGATCAATTGAAAGGCGGCGGTGCCGTCCGATTCTGTTGCCTCCTGTTTGGTCCATCCCTGGCCGCTTGTCAGGCGGATTGCCGCTCCTGCAGCCGGAGCCCCATAGAAGCGGACATCGAAGCGGAGCAGGTCTCCGGACTTTACATCGGAGTGGAAATTGCCGTCCCAAAGATTTTCGCAGGAGATTTCCAAGGGAATGGCATCCAGGGTCTTCGCACGGGTCCGGTTTTTATCGTATTTGTATGCGTGGCCCCAGGCGCAGCTATGATGGACCGTGTGCCATTTTGCGATTCGAATGACAAGACAGCTTCCGATCACCTGCCTGTCAACGACATATAGATTGTGCACGCCATGCATGGGGCCGTCTCCGGAGGGTGTTTCAAAGGAAATCGTGATATCTCTTCGCCCCGATTCGATCCGCGGCCGGGAAATGTTTCCGGCCGGATGAAGCACAAAAGCTTCCACGTTCCGGGATACGTTTTGCGACCGGCCCGATGAACCGAGGCGATACCGCCTCAGCGGAAGGGGTCTGTGCTCGGACTCGAATTCCGGAGGACGCCCTTTTCCCCGGAGTTGAACTTCGCTCAGAAGGAGCGGTTCATGCGCATCGGGGCGCCCCTCGGAGGGGACAAAGATCGGCAGGAGGATCGAGAGGACCAGGATGAGACCGGCTTTGCCTCCGGCCCTTCCTTCTCCGGCGAATCTCATCGTTTGCCCCACCGATAGGACAGTCCGATAAAGAAGGTTCTCGGGTTGCCGGGGAAAAAGGAAAAAATGCCATTGCTTGCAGTCACCCGGGTGGCATATTTCTCGTCGGTCAGATTCAGGACGTGCGCCCAGATCGACCAGCTCCTCCAGTCGTAGGATCCTCTGAGGTTCAACAGCGTAGGGGTATCATAGGTGTCGGTATTGGCATCGTCGACGTAGTATTCGTCCTGGAGGTCCACCTCGAGCTCCATCGTCAATCGATCGATGGGGATCACACCGACCCGGGCATTGACCCGGTTTTTCGGGGCAAGGGGCATCCAGTTGCCGCTGAAATCGATCCCGGTAATGGGATCGTCGAATTCTTCATAGATGTTTTCCGCGTATGTGTAGGAAAGGGCCAGGTTCATCCAATCCCACGGAAGAAGGGCAAGCGTTGTCTCGATTCCTTTGTGCGAGGTCTCTCCCACGTTGCGGTATTCGATGGCCGAGGTGACCGGATCGATGGTCTGAACGATGATTTTGTCATCGATGGTCATATGGTAGAGGCTTACGTCAAACTTCAATCGGTTGTCCCAGAAGCCGCTGCGCAGCCCCGCCTCGTAATTATCGGCTTTTTCGGGCTCAAGAACTCTGCTGGATCCCCTTCCGGTGAAAAGCTGGCCGATTGTGGGGACCACAAACCCCTGTGAATAGCTCGCGAACAGATTGAGATTGGACGTAAGATCATAGGTGGCGCCCACCTTGGGGGAGAATCGGGAAAAATCCTGATTCCCGTCGCTGCCCGTGCCGAGATTGTCTTCCACATCGTATTCGACCCTGTCGTACCTGCCGCTTACGGTGAAGTTGAACTTGTCGAAAGGGGAGCTGATGAGCTGCAGATAGGGGGCCGTGGCATAGGTGGTCACATCGAAGGATTCCCCGAGCCCTGTCACCGTAAAAGAGGTGTACTTGCCGGTGACCGGGTTTCGGGTCACGTTCAGATCGAAGGTTTCGATGTCGGAATCTCCCCGTTCGAAGTCCACTCCGCCCACCAGGTGGGATCTGAGGAACTCGAAATTCCGCGAGTACAGCATCTGAAGATCGACATCCAGACTGTCGATTTTTGAAAGATAGCTTGTATAGGTCCGTGTGCGGCTGTTGAATCGGATGCCGTAGTTCGGATTCACCTCATGGTCGACAGACCGCACCAGCGCCGCGGCCTTCAACTCGCCTCCGAATGCGTCCAGGGTATAAGTGAGAGATGGCGTTGTCTTTTCCAGCTTCGTATTGGTAAAGGTCATATAGCTCTGCCGCCAGTCTTCTTCGTAGTCTTCCCTATTCAGCGTGCCGGCCGTATCGTTGTCCAGATGGATGTACTGGAGCTTGAAATCCAAAAGGGATGAGTCGGTGGGGGCGTACTGCGTTCGAATGGTCGCAGCCTGCTTTTCGTGTCCGGAATGCTCCCTCCACTCCTCTGCATCGATGAAGAAGAGATCCGCATTGAAGCCGAAGGCGAACGGCAGCGCGACACGGCTGAAATCCGGACCGACGATGACGACCACGTCGCATTCCTGTTCCAGGACTTTGTATTTGTCGAGAATTAACGTGAAAAGTGCGTCCTGACCGTCTCGGCCGGTCATTTCCAATGCTTGTTCGTGAGTGCACCCGTACATGGCGACATACGGAAACCGGGACCCGTACCGTGTCAAGACGATATGGATAAATCGATCAGGCTCGTCTTCGGACACGATCACCGGCCTGAAGAATCCCACGGTCCGCCCCTGGTTGGAGAGCCATTCCATGAGGCCCAGCAGGAGGACCGCTTTTCCACTCTCGGCTTCAGCGCCTGCGATATAGATGCATTGGGCCATTGTTCATACCTGTACTAATGTGTCTTCAGGGCACGAAATTCGTTGCGTAACAATTGCGACAGCGCCCGCTCCCTCCAGTGCCTCCCTTTCAACATGTTATACCGACTTGCAGCCGATTGGCTAGCGTATGTGCAGGGCACAAGTACTCATCGCACCAATCTTCACCAGGAACCGGACGGCGCGTGATCCAACAACTCGAACGACTCCGCGCATCATCAATCAAACATGCATCATTTCTTCTTCGGCAGGCTTGTTGGTTTGGGCTTGCTCGAAGACCCACCGGATGACGACGTTTGCTCCTTTTTCGTGCTCATGCCCGAACCGCCCAGACCTGAACCGCCTGTGTCCATGGACCC
>QZKK01000187.1 GCA_003599475.1 Desulfobacteraceae bacterium | reverse complement strand
ACGAATTTACTTGCTCAGGACTTAGTGCCGAGCAAGCAATTATATCTACCCAGTGCCTGATAATACGTCACAATAATTGCGCGTCGAAGCACTAAGCCCTGGTGAATGTGTTGGGAAAGAGCGGAAAAATTTTCCGAGCATAATAGAGGTTTAAAAAGAGCGATGGCTGAAGCCAAACCACTGGTTGTTGTCGAATCACCTACCAAGGTGCGCACACTGAAAAAATATCTTGGCAGAAACTACAATGTCGCCGCTACCGTCGGTCATATCAAGGATCTTCCGCCCAAAGAGATGGGGGTCGACATCGATAAGGGGTTTACCCCCAAATACCGGACGATTCCAGGCAAGCAGAAAATCATTACCTCCTTGAAAAAGGCTGCGGGCGATGCCTCGGAAGTCTATCTGGCTCCCGACCCGGACCGGGAGGGGGAGGCCATCGCCTGGCACACCGCGGAGGTTCTCAAGAAAGAGGGAAGAAAATTTCATCGGGTTCTTCTGCACGAGTTGACTAAGACCGGCATCCAGGCTGCCATGTCCCGCCCCACGAAGCTGGATGAAGACAAATACGAGGCGCAGCAGGCCCGGCGGATTCTCGACCGGATCGTCGGTTATCAGATTTCCCCTCTGTTGTGGAGAAAGGTAAAGAGCGGTCTCAGCGCAGGCAGGGTCCAGTCTGTTGCCCTTCGGATCATCTGCGATCGGGAGCGCGCCATCCAGGCGTTCGAACCGGAAGAGTACTGGTCCATCACGGCCCATCTGGAAGGAGAATCCCCTCCGCCGTTCACCGCGAAGCTGACCAGAAAAGGCGGCAAAAAACTCACGATACCGGATGAAAAAACGGCCGCATCCATCCTGGATGACCTCGCAAACGAGCGGATGATCGTCGAAAGCCTCCAGAAAAAAACCGTCAAACGGAATCCCCTCCCCCCGTTTACGACCAGCAAGCTCCAGCAGGAGGCCATCCGGAAACTCAGATTTACGGCGAAAAAAACCATGCTCGTCGCCCAACAGCTTTACGAGGGGATCGAGTTGAGGCCCGGAGAGCCGGTCGGGCTCATTACCTACATGCGAACCGATTCCACCCGTATTGCGGCAGAGGCGGCCGAAGAAGCTCTTTCGGTCATCAAAGAGAAATTCGGGGCGGACTATGCGCTCGACAAACCACGGTTTTTCAAAAATCGGAAACAGGCCCAGGATGCCCACGAGGCCGTTCGGCCTGCTTCCGCCTCGCTCACACCCGATCAGGTCGCACGGTATCTTTCAGAAGATCAGGCGGCTCTATACCGCCTGATCTGGCAGCGGTTCATCGCATCCCAGATGATGCCGGCCTTAATCGATCAAAGTTCGATTTCAATCAAGGCCGGTGATTACCTCTTTACCGCGGCCGGTTCGACCGTCCGATTTCCGGGGTTTATGAGCGTATACCTGACGGCCGAAGAAGAAGACGAAAACCGGGAGCGGAAAGACCAGCTTCCGAAGCTTTCCGAAGGCGAAGTGCTTGTGCTGAACCGCTTGGAACCCAAACAGCACTTCACGTTGCCGCCGCCACGCTATTCCGAAGCGTCGCTGGTAAAAGAGCTCGAAGAAAACGGTATCGGACGGCCGAGCACCTATGCCGCCATTCTGTCGACCATCCGCGAAAAGGGGTACGTTAATCTGGAAAAGGGGTATTTCCGTCCCAGCGAGCTCGGGTTCATCGTAAACGATCTGCTGGTTGAAAGCTTCCCCGATGTCTTCAATGTCGAGTTTACCGCCAGGATGGAAGAGGATCTGGATCGAATCGAAGCCTCTGAGGCCGACATCCAACAAGTGTTGGCCCAATTCTACCATCCGTTCAAAAACGAGCTCGATTCAGCGGAAACATCCATGAACAGCATGAAGGGTGTCGGGGTTCCGACTCCTTTGAACTGCCCCTTGTGCAAGCATCAGCTTTTTATCAAGGTCGGGAAAAACGGCCCTTTCATCGCCTGCAGCGGTTATCCGGAATGCACCTATTCCCGGAATTACACCAGGAACGAAAAAGGGAAAATCGAACCGGTCGAAAACGGCCCGGACGAGGTATCGGATAAGGTTTGCGAAAAATGCGGCAAACCGATGCTGATCAAACAGGGAAAATACGGAAAATTTCTCGCCTGCAGCGGATACCCCGAATGCAGCAATACGCAGTCACTGAACGCAAACGGCGCCGGGAAATCGACCGGAGTTCGATGCGGGAGAGAAGGCTGTGAGGGGGAAATCGTCCAGAAACAGACGAAACGGGGTAAGATATTCTTCGGCTGCAGCCGTTATCCGGAGTGCAACTTTGCCACCTGGGACAAGCCCGTTCCGGAGCCTTGCCCATCCTGCGGAGCACCGTTTCTCGTAGAAAAAACCACAAAAAAGTCAGGTACATTCCGGGTCTGCCTGAAACCGGACTGCGGGTACAGGCGGTGAGGGACTCGAAGTCGGAGGTCAGAGGTCAGAAGTCAGAGAAAAATCTCAAATCCCAAGCATCAAATTTCAAACAATAAAGAAAAAAGAATCAAATGAAGAAATATGCAAGCGAGTTACTTGTTTGAGGTTTGAAGCTTGGTGCTTGGAATTTTGTTTCTTAACGATTTCAACGACTTCAACGTGCAACGACTTCAACGGCTTCTATACTAGCTTCAAATACTCCCTGACCATCAGGGCGACCGATGCGCCCTCCCCTGCGGCGCTGACGATCTGCTTGGTGCTTCTGTCCCGGACGTCGCCTGCGGCAAAGATGCCAGGGACACTGGTCTCCATGAAGTAAGGATCGCGCTCATTGAAGCCATCCGGCCGCTTTGTGCCCCGAATCAGCTCCCGGCCGGTCACGATGAAGCCCCAGGGATCCAGAACGATCGGGCCGCCCCTTAAGAACCCGGTGCTCGGATCCAAGCCGATGAAGACGAAAACACCCTCGACCGGCAGGTCTTTTCTCAGTCCGGTCCGTTTGTCGATGGTTTTGACGGTCGACAGCTTCGAGCCTTCTCCGATGAATGCCTCCACCTCCGTGTGCCAACGGATTTCGATCTTGAGACTATCGAAAACATTTTCCTGGATGATCTGAGTGGCGCGCAGCTCCCCTCCTCTGACCAGCATGGTCACCTTATCTGCAAATTTGGCCAGCAGCAGACTCTCCTCGGCCGCACTATTCCCCCCTCCGACCACGGCGACCCTTTTGCCCTTGTAGAACGGGCCGTCGCAGGTTGCGCAGAAATGGACTCCAGCCCCGAAAAATTCGACTTCCCCCGGCACGTTCAGGCGCCTGTAGCGGCTTCCGGTGGCAATGATGAGTGCGCGTGCGCTGTACTGGTTTCCGTCTCCGGTTTCAACGCAGTGATAGTTGTCATGGGAAAAGATCCGCTCTACGCTTTGCGCTTCCAGCAGCTCGACTCCGAATCGCTCGGCCTGGCGACGGAGGCGATCGGAGAATTCGATTCCAGCGATTCCATCGGGAAACCCCGGCATGTTGTCCAGTTTTTCGGTTCCGGCAGCCTGGCCCCCGAATGCGGCGCGTTCGATGACCAGTGTATCGATGAGTTCACGGGCCGTATAGAAAGCCGCCGTCAACCCTGCAGGCCCCCCACCCAATACGATCAAGTCGTAGTGCCTGCGGACAGCCGCCGTCTTCAAGCCGAGCTTGGCGGCAAGCTCCGCATTGGACGGTTCGACAAGACGGCTGCCGTCTTCAAAAACGATGGTGGGGATGATCCGTTTGCCACGGTTCAATGCGAGAACTGCCGCCTCCCCCGCCGGGTCTTCTTCGATATCGACCCAAGTGTAAGGGATTTGATGCTCTCCCAGGAACTGCTTGCTTTGACGGCAATCCGGGCACCAGTGGGCTCCGTAGAGGGTGATCTTCGGCTTTCCGTTCATCGGGCGTCTCCTGGATCATCATCGATCGGAAGGTCGGTCTTCTACGGCTATCGATTTCCGGATCACCGGAACGGTCGCATGCTCGTTGACGACCAGTTGAAACACATCGGGTCTAGCATAATGGCCGGTTGCATCGAAGTCGTATTTTCCCTGAGCGATTTTCCCCAATTCCAGATCGGTATAGAGAATCCCCTCGGAATCGTAGAGGGGGCCGGACAGCACCTCCCCCAGCGGAGATATGACGGCGCTTCCGCCCCGACATACCGGGTCCGGAAAATTTTCGAGTTCATCGACCATATCCAGGTCCTTCGGATACATCGCCCGCGTCACGAACTGGTTGCATCCGAGGACGAAGCATCGCCCTTCGCAGGCGATATGCTGCAGGGTCGCATGCCAGGAATCCCGGCAGTCGGCAGTCGGTGCAAGATAGATCTCAACTCCTTTTGCATACATGGCCATCCGCGCAAGAGGCATGTAATTTTCCCAGCAGATCAGCCCTCCGATCGTTCCGAATTCCGTTTTGACAACGGTCAGGGTGCTGCCGTCTCCGGCTCCCCAGATCAGCCGCTCGGATCCGGTCGGCATCAGCTTCCGATGCTTCCCCAACAGTCGACCGTCCGGGCCGAAATAAAGAAGCGTGCAGTAGAGTGTTCCGCCGCTGAACTCGGTGTCGCGCTCGATGACGCCGATCGAAAGATAAGTGCGCGTCGACCTGCTGATGCTCCCGAGCCTTTCGGTCACCGGTCCGGGAACCTCGACGGCATTTTCCCAGTAGCGCTGGAAAACACGCCTCCCCTCCGGAAGGCGCCGGCCGACAACGGCCCCGAAGCTCAGTCCACGCGGATATGCCGGAATGAATGCCTCCGGAAAAAGGATCAGCCCGGCCCCGTTTTCGGCCGCTTCTTCTGCTAGCCGGCATGCTTTCTCTGCCGTTGCATCGCGATTGAAAAGAACCGGCGCGGCCTGCACGACGGCCGCCCGAATGGATTTCACCCGGTCGGTCATATTCTTCCCCTTTCATTCAGTTGGATATCAGCCGAAGCATAAGGCTATCGCAGAATAGATCGGCCGAAATCGAAAGTCAATCCGGGTGGGACCAGTGGGAAAGAAGAAATCAGAAGTTGGCACCGGGACAAAAAAGCCGATCGCGATTAAACCCGATGCCTGTTTCGACCGATGTATAGTGAACAGCCTGAACAAAATGGGGTAGATCAAATGGATGCAAAGGGTAGCATTATTGGAGAATCTAAGGAAATCAAGGAGATCCTGAGGGCATGCAGCAGCGGTCGAATCGTATTCGAGGCGACGGACGACCAGGAAAACCTGTTCAGCCTGGGGCTCGAAGAAGTTGCTGATTTTTCCCCTTCCGGAAACCGGCTCTCTCCGGATGAGGACGCCCCGCTGAAAGCGCTCTTCAGGCTCCTTCAAACCGGCGCGGCAGAGATGCGCCTCCACTGCAATTATGCCTTCTGTTTTCGGCATCTCGACGCGCTCTATTCGGTAAAGGGAAAACTGATCGACGCGGATCCGAATAAGTTTATGCTCTCTTATCTTCTCGAAAACCGATTATACCGTCATGATGTGCGGCGATCTTATCGAATGACTCTGAGTGGACCCGATCCCGTATTCGTTGAGGTCGGAAACAAGCGATACCGGCTCTTGAACCTGAGCCTCGGCGGAGTGGGAATTTTCGTGAAGGAACCGGATCTCTTCCGGATCGGAGAGGAAGTACCGGTCAGACTGCTCTCGCAAGACTGGATCTTCGAAGCCTTCGGTTCCGTCCGGCATATCGCACCGCTTACGGAATCCGGCCATATCTGCGGCCTTTCCCTGACCTACAAGGACGAAAAAAGCCTCGATCACATCCGGAAATTCATCGATGAAATCCGCCAGACCTACACGCTTCTGTACAGGATGAATCTCCTTTTGCGCTGAAGCTGAAGAGACAGAGGTCGGAAGTCAAAAGCCCGCAAGAGTACAGAAGGGCCTGCCCGGCAAAGCCCGAAGGCGAAGCCGGGCCTCACGCAAAGACGAGGCGCAAAGGTTTAAAAATTCCGAATCACAAGCTCCAACTCCCAGACAACATTCAAACCTGAAGTCGGTTTGATATTTGATGCGTGTAATTCTCTTTGCGTTTTTGCGCCTTTGCATGAGAATCCTCCTGCGCCTCATAAAAAAATGGTTTGTCAAATACCGCCTTTGGGCGTAAAATCGCTTCGATTGCATGCACGACATTGGAGCAATGGACCATCATCATCCAATCCAGAGGAGGAGCCATGTTATCCAAGCGGATGAACCGGCTAGGTACGGAAACCGCATTCGAAGTGCTTGCCCGTGCCAAGGCCATGGAGGCGAGCGGACGGGAGATCATTCACCTTGAAATCGGAGAACCCGATTTCGATACCCCACACAACATCATCGAAGCCGCCACGAGAGCGCTGGAGAGCGGTTACACCCATTATTGTCCGTCGGCCGGGCTCCCGGATGCGCGGGCCGTCTTTGCAGAATTCATCTCGAAAGACCGTGGAACCCCGGTCGGACCGGAAAACATCGTCATTACCCCCGGTGCGAAGCCGATTCTGTTCTTCACGATCCTGGCGCTGGCGGAAGAAGGCGACGAAGTCATCTACCCGAATCCCGGGTTTCCGATCTATGAGTCTGTGATCGACTTTGCCGGTGCGACTCCGGTTCCGCTTCAGCTCAGGGAAGAAAAGGCATTTTCTTTCGATCCCCGGGAGCTCGCGGCTCTTGTCAACGAAAGGACGAAGCTGATCATCGTAAACACGCCCCAGAACCCCACCGGAGGTGTGCTGACCTCAGACGATATGAAGCTGGTTGCGGAGTTGGCTCAAAAATACGATGCCTGGATTCTAAGCGATGAGGTCTACAGCCGGATCATCTACGATGGTCCGCATGCCTCCATTTTTGAATACCCGGAGGTAAAGGACAGGACGATTCTCCTGGAGGGGCATTCGAAAACCTATGCCATGACCGGCTGGCGGCTCGGGTACGGAGTCATGCCGGCAAAACTGGCGGAGCAGATCGCAAAGCTACAGACAAACTGCACCTCCTGTACGCCTTCCTTTGTCCAGATGGCGGGAATCGAAGCATTGACCGGCCCCCAGAAGGAGTCCGAACGGATGGTGGTCGAATTCAGACAGAGAAGGGATCTGATCGTCGATGGTTTAAACGAGATCCCCGGGTTTCGGTGCCTCCGTCCGAAGGGGTCGTTCTATGTGTTTCCGAACATCACCGGTACCGGAATGCCCTCCAGAAAAGTTGCCGACCTTATGCTCCAGGAGGCCGGTGTCGCCGTGCTCAGCGGCACCGCCTTCGGGAAATTCGGCGAAGGATATGTGCGCTTGTCTTACGCGAATTCGAAGGAAAACATCTCGAAGGCGCTCGAGAAAATGACCGCAGTCATCAAAAATCATGTAAAAAGTGCTTGACAGCCAGGCCCTGGGTCCTCTATAGGATCGATATCTGAAAAAAAGATCTAAAAAAGTTTAGAGTTTATTGAACAAATGAAACCGGTTTCAGCCATTATCTCCCTTATTCTCCTTATTCTCATCCTCGTAGTAGGTGTAGCCTGCTGCGAGGCAAGGGGGTCGGTAATGGCCTGATTCACCCAAATATCAAGTAAAAAATCCGTTACCAGCCCCCAAGGCGGTAACGGATTTTTTTTTGTGAAAAATCGACTTCGAAAGGGGAAAATGCATGAAAAGCGACACCGCAAAAAAAGGAGTGGAGAGGGCTCCGCACCGATCGCTGTTCAAGGCCATCGGGTACACGGATGCGGAAATCGAGCGTCCGCTGGTAGGGATTGCCAACTCGGGAAACCAGATCATACCTGGACATGCCCACTTGGATAAGATCGTCGAAGCCGTAAAGGCGGGCATCTACATGGCTGGAGGAACCCCGATCGAATTCGGGACCATCGGTGTCTGCGACGGCATCGCCATGAACCACGTCGGAATGAAGTACTCTCTGGCGAGCCGGGAGTTGATTGCAGATTCCATCGAAGTGATGGCCGCCGGGCATGCATTCGATGCGTTGGTCCTTGTGCCCAACTGCGACAAGATCGTTCCCGGCATGATGATGGCGGCTGCCCGGCTCGATGTGCCGGCCATCGTCATGAGCGGCGGTCCCATGCTGGTCGGGAGGCTCCCGAACAATAAAAAGGTGGATCTCATCACCGTCTTCGAGTGTGTGGGGGCGGTCCGCGCAGGAAAGATGAGCGAAAAGGAACTGGCCCAGTACGAGGAAGCGGCATGTCCGACCTGCGGGTCGTGTTCGGGCATGTTTACGGCAAATTCGATGAACTGCCTCTCCGAAGCCATCGGCCTTGCCTTGCCGGGAAACGGCACCATTCCGGCGGTGATGTCCGCCCGCATTCGCCTGGCAAAAACAGCGGGCATGAAGATCGTTGAAATGATCGAAAAAGGGATCACGCCCCGGAAAATACTGACCGAAAGAGCCTTTCGAAACGCATTGACCGTCGATATGGCCCTGGGATGCTCCACCAATACCGCATTGCACCTGGCCGCACTTGCCGGTGAGGCAGGAATCGAATTCGATCTCCATCTGATCAACGAGGTCAGCAAGGCCTCACCGCATCTTTGCTCCATGAGCCCGGGCGGGAAACACCACCTCGAAGAACTGGATCGTGCAGGCGGCATTCAGGCCGTCATGCAGGAGCTCTACCGTGCAGGGATGATCGACGGCAGGTGCCTGACGGTCACCGGCAGAACCGTAGCCGAAAACCTCGAAGGGGTCGAGGTGCTGGACAGGGAGATCATCCGCCCCATGGAAACCCCGTATCATGCCCAGGGCGGCCTGGCTGCACTCTTCGGAAACCTCGCCCCCCAGGGCTGCGTGGTCAAACAGTCCGCGGTGCTCGAAGCGATGCTGCGGCACGAAGGGCCGGCAAGGGTATTTGACTCCGAAGAGGAAGTCAGCCGGGCCATTTTGTCCGGCAAAATCAATAAGGGCGATGTCCTGGTGGTCCGGTATGAAGGCCCGATGGGGGGGCCGGGGATGCAGGAGATGCTGACGCCTACGGCCGCCATTGCCGGCATGGGCCTGGACGCCCATGTGGCGCTGATCACGGACGGTCGATTTTCCGGGGGGTCGAGGGGGGCATCGATCGGGCATATCTCGCCGGAAGCCATGCAGGGCGGACCGATCGCCGCAGTAAAAGAAGGGGATCGGATCGCAATCGACATCCCCGGACGGACGCTCACACTGAAGATTTCCGATGAAGAGTTGAAAAAGAGGCTCTCCGGGTGGACTCCTCCGGAGCCGAAGATCAAAACCGGATATCTTGCCCGGTACGCCCGGATGGTATCTTCCGGGAGCGAAGGAGCGGTGCTCAGGTAGCCGAGTCGGAGGTTTCAGGTTTCAGTGTTCAGGTTTCAGACGCGCTCCCAAACTGACACCTGAAACCCGAAACCTCTAAAATGCAAATTACCCGTACAAATGAGTCAGAGTTCTCGGATCAACTATTACGATTGAGGAAATATGGATTATGAAACTCACCGGTGCACAGATTCTGATGAAAGTGCTCAAAGAGGAAGGGGTGGAGACAATCTTCGGATACCCCGGCGGAGCCGTGCTTGACATCTATCATGAGCTTGCCAGGACCGATCTGCAGCACGTGCTGGTGCGCCACGAACAGGCCGCCATCCACGCAGCGGACGGTTACGCGCGTGTGAGCGGAAAAGTCGGGGTCTGCCTGGTGACATCCGGACCGGGTGCGACAAACACGGTTACAGGCATTGCCAACGCCTATATGGATTCGATCCCGGTTGTCATCCTCACGGGACAGGTTCCGACAGAACTGATCGGAAACGATGCATTCCAGGAAGTCGATATCGTCGGCATCACCCGCCCGTGCACCAAGCACAACTATCTGGTCGGAAGGACCGAAGATCTGGCCCAGATCCTCAAGGAGGCCTTTCACATCGCCCGTTCGGGGCGCCCCGGCCCCGTGCTGGTCGATTTGCCGAAAAACATCATCAAGGCCACGATCTCATACAAGGAGCCGGAAAAGATCGAAGTCCGATCCTACAACCCGACCTACAATCCGAATATGAAGCAGCTCTACAAGGTCATCCGGCTGATCGAAGAAGCAGAAAAGCCGATGATCTTTGCCGGCGGCGGAGTGATTCTCTCCAAGGCCTCCGGTGAGTTGACGCAATTTGCCCGCAAAACCCGGATTCCGGTGACCACCTCGCTGATGGGATTGGGGGCGTTTCCGGGCACGGATCCGCTCTGCCTCGGAATGATCGGCATGCACGGCACCTATCGGGCCAACATGTGCTCCGGGGAAAGCGATCTGATCGTTGCCATCGGCGTGCGCTTCGATGACCGGGTGACCGGAAAGACCGACAGGTTCGCCTCACAGGCAAAGATCGTTCACATCGATATCGATCCGACCTCCATCCGCAAGAACATTCCGGTGGCGGTGCCGATCGTCGGAGACTGCAAGATCACCCTGCAGCATCTGAACCGGCTGGCGGATGAATCGAGCATCGATCCAAAGGGAAAGCGGATGGAGTGGCTGGAAAGGATCCGGCAATGGAAAGAAAGCAACCCCCTGGCCTATGAACAGCAGGAGGTTATCAAGCCGCAGTTTGTCGTCGAAAAACTCTACCAACTGACCGGCGGCAAGGCCATCGTGACGACGGAAGTCGGGCAGAACCAGATGTGGGCGGCTCAGTACTATCAGTTCGACGAGCCGAACCGTTTCGTCACCTCCGGCGGGCTAGGGACCATGGGATTCGGGTTTCCGGCGGCCATCGGGGCCCAGTTTGCATGCCCGGACAAGCTTGTGGTCGATATCGCCGGAGATGCGAGCATCCAGATGAACATCCAGGAAATGGCAACCGCCGTACAGTGCAACCTGCCGATCAAGATCGTTATCTTAAACAACCGCTTTCTCGGGATGGTTCGACAGTGGCAGGAGCTCTTTTACGATCGCTGCTATTCCTGCACCTGCATGGACCATGCACCCGATTTCGTCAAGCTGGCGGAAGCCTACGGTGCTGTCGGCCTGAGGGCGGTAAAACCCGATGAGGTGGAGAAGGTGCTCAAAGAGGGGCTTTCGATTCACAAACCGGTGATCATGGATTTTGTGGTGGAACCGGAAGAAGGCGTCTATCCGATGGTGCCGGCAGGGGCTCCGATCACTGAAATGCTGCTGGTTTAGCATCGCTCTATATGGATCGAGCGGAAACGAATTCAAAGGAAACGGGAATGATGGCGGAAGACAAACATGTGCTGTCGCTTCTTGTCGACAATCAACCCGGGGTTCTCTCCCGGATCGTAAGCCTTTTCAGCGGAAGGGGGTACAACATCGATAGCCTCTGCGTGGCGGAGACCCTGGACCCCTCGGTATCCCGGATTACCATCGTCACCAAGGCCAATGCCCCTGTGGTCGAGCAGATCAACAAACAGCTCAACAAGCTGATCAACGTGATCAAAGTCTATGAGTTGACCGGCTCCGAATACGTGGAACGGGAGATGCTCCTGATCAAGGTCAAGGCGAAAACCGAACATCGGGCGGAAATCCTTCGGATCGTCGATATTTTTCGCGCCAAAATCGTCGATGTGGGCCGGGAGCACTATACGATCGAAGTGACCGGCAACGAGGGAAAACTGTCGGCCATCCTGACCTTGTTGAAGCCGATCGGCATCAAGGAGATCGCGCGCACCGGCATCATCGCGCTCTTCCGGGAGCCAAAATAGAAGTGTTCAGTGTTCAGGGCTTCAGTGTTCAGGGCTTCAGTGTTCAGGTGTCGGGTTTCAGGTGTCAGCAACAGTTCCGGGTTCTTCAACTCATTGGATGTTCGACTGTTTAGATATTGGATTTTAGATTTCGGATTTCGAATTTGTTTCGGATTTCGAATTTAGGATTTCGGATTTTAACCCAAAAGGAGGAAATCATGGCAAAGATCGATTTTGGCGGAGTTGTGGAAGAAGTGATTACAATCGAAGAGTTCCCGCTCGAAAAGGCGCGGGAAGTTCTGAAAGATGAAACCATCGCGGTCCTCGGATACGGCGTTCAGGGGCCGGGACAGGCGCTGAATATGCGGGACAACGGGCTCCGCGTCATCGTCGGCCAGAGACCGGGCGGTGCGACATGGGAGAAGGCGGTAAAGGACGGCTGGGTTCCGGGGGAAACGCTTTTCTCCGTCGAAGAAGCCGCCCGGAAGGGGACCATTATCCAGTATCTGCTCTCCGATGCCGGCCAGGTGGCGACCTGGCCGACCGTAAAGGCTTGCCTGGACGAAGGAAATGCGCTCTACTTCTCGCACGGGTTTTCGATCACCTATAAAGATCAGACGAACGTCATTCCTCAGGAAAATGTGGATGTCATCCTGGTGGCACCGAAAGGCTCAGGGACCACGCTTCGGACAAACTTCATCGAGGGAAGCGGGCTGAACTCCAGCTTCGCCATCTTTCAGGATTATACCGGAAAAGCCAGGGAGCGGACGCTCGCACTCGGAATTGCCATCGGATCTGCATATCTTTTCCCGACGACCTTTGAAAAGGAAGTCTTCAGCGATCTTACCGGCGAGCGCGGAGTGCTGATGGGGTGCCTGGCCGGGGTCATGGAAGCCCAGTACAACATCCTCCGGAAAAACGGCCACTCCCCCAGTGAAGCCTTCAACGAAACCGTCGAGGAGCTCACCCAGAGCCTGATCCTGCTGGTTGCACAAAACGGGATGGACTGGATGTTTGCAAACTGCAGCGCCACCGCGCAGCGAGGCGCGCTGGACTGGGCGCCCAAGTTCCGGGATGCCGTCGCTCCGGTCTTCGATAAACTCTACAAGCGGGTGACAAACGGTGAGGAGCCCCGGCGGGTGCTTGAGGCAAACAGCAAAGAGGATTACCGCCAGCAGCTCCGCAAAGAGCTCAAAGTCATCCACGATTCCGAGATGTGGAGCGCCGGAAGAACGGTGCGGTCGCTGCGTCCGGAAAACAGGAAGCCGCACGGGGCCTAACGGCCGGGAATGGTTGAGAGGTCGATTGGTCGAGTCGTTGAGAAGGGAAACGAGCCAAGAATCCGCAACCATTTGACCACTCGACCGATTGACCACTCAACCGTCCACTAGGAGAAGGAATGGAGCCGATCCTTGTCTACGACACCACCTTGAGGGATGGAACCCAGGGGGAAAACATCAGCTTCACGGCGGAGGAAAAGATCCGAATCGCCCTGCGCCTGGACGATCTGGGGGTCCACTATATCGAGGGGGGCTGGCCCGGCTCCAATCCGAGGGATCTGGAGTTTTTCGAGCTGGCAAAAAGGATCGAATTCAAAACCGCTCGTCTGACCGCCTTCGGCTCCACCTGCCGGCCGCGGGTTCTTCCGCAGGACGATCCGAATGTGGCCGCCCTCATGGAAAGTGGCGTGGAAACGGTGGCTGTTTTCGGCAAGAGCTGGGATCTTCATGTTCTCGAAGTGATGAACGACAACACACTCGCAGAAAATCTCGGAATGATTCGAAGAACCGTCGGCTATTTCAAGGATCACGGCCGCGAGGTGATCTACGATGCGGAGCATTTCTTCGACGGGTATCGGGATAACAGCGCCTATGCGTTGGAAACCATAAGGGCCGCCTGCGAGGCGGGGGCCGATGCCGTCGTTTTCTGCGACACAAACGGGGGCTCGCTGCCGTTTGAAATCGAATCCATCCTGAAGACGGTCAGGGGGTTTCTCTCCGAAAGGATCGGAGGCGCATCCTGCAGAAGAATCGGCATCCACACGCACAACGACTCCGGCCTGGCGGTGGCCAATACCCTCTCTGCCGTCCGCGCGGGTGCGACGATGGTTCAGGGAACCGTAAACGGCTACGGGGAGCGGTGCGGCAACGCGGACCTGACCGCCATCCTTCCGATTCTTCGTCTCAAGATGAATCTCCCCTGCATTCCGAAGTACAATCTCGGGAAATTGAAGAAGCTTTCGAGATTTGTCAGTGAAACCGCCAATATGATTCCGCTCAACTCCAGGCCTTTTGTCGGAGAGAGCGCTTTCGCCCACAAGGGAGGGATCCATGTCAGTGCGGTGATGAAAGTCCCCCGGGCTTATGAACACATCGATCCTTCAGCCGTGGGAAACGAACGTCGGGTTCTGGTATCGGATCTTTCCGGCAAGAGCAACGTGGAGTACAAGGCCAAAGAACTGGGGGTCGAGCTTGGGGCAAACGGCTTCGACAGCAGAAAGATCGTATCCGAGGTCAAACGCATGGAACAGCGGGGGTACCAATTCGATGCGGCGGACGGATCGTTCAAGATTCTGATCCAAAAGTTTACGGATCAGTTCAAGCCCCTGTTCGAATTGGAATCCTTTCGCGTGCACATCGAAAAGGACAAGAACCAGCCCTGCACGGCCCATGCGACTATCAAGATATCGGTAAACGGCAGGCAGGAGATCACGGCGGCCGAAGGGAGCGGGCCGGTCAGCGCGCTGGACAACGCGCTGCGGAAGGCGCTGGACAAGTTCTATCCGCATCTTGAAGACATGCGCCTGGTCGATTTTAAAGTCCGGGTCATCGACGGGCGCGAAGGAACCGCTGCGCGGGTGAGGGTGCTGATCGCCTCCCGCGACCGGGACAACATCTGGAATACCATCGGGGTTTCCGAAGACATCATCGAAGCGAGCTGGCAGGCGCTTGCCGACAGCTTCCAGTATAAACTGTCTTCGGATGAAAAGATCGACACCAACTGATTACACGGAGAAAAGACCATGCATCCGTCGAAACGAAAAGATGGGACCAAAGCCGCAGGATTCGGCAGGACGCCGGCCCTGCGGCCGATGCTCCCATAGACTCTGCGCCCGCTGCAGCCCGCGGCTTGGGCTGAACACTGAACACTGAACACTGAACGCTAAAATTGCAGAGTCCACAAGAAGGAGCAAACGGATGAAAGATCGTGTCATTATTTTCGATACCACGTTAAGAGACGGCGAGCAGTCCCCCGGAGCCAGCATGAACACCGCAGAGAAGCTGCGCCTGGCTGTTCAACTGGAGAAACTGGGGGTCGATGTGCTGGAAGCCGGTTTTCCGGCGGCGTCGGAGGGGGACTTCGATGCGGTCTCCAGTATCGCCGCCAAGTTGAAGAAAACGGAGGTGGCCGGTCTGGCGCGCTCAGGCAAGCAAGACATCGACCGGGCCTGGCAGTCGGTCCGGCATGCGAAAAAGCCGAGAATCCACACCTTTATCGCCACCTCGGACATTCACCTGGAATACAAGCTCAAGATGAGCCGGGAGGAGGTCTTGAGTGCCGCCGTGGAGGCTGTCCGGTATGCAAAATCATTTACCGAAAACGTCGAATTTTCGGCCGAAGACGGCTCCCGAAGCGACCGCGACTACCTGTGCAGGGTCTTCGAGGCGGCGATCGAAGCCGGCGCCACCACCGTAAACCTGCCGGATACCGTCGGATATGCCATCCCGCAGGAATTCGAGTCTCTGGTAAGATACGTGATGGGACATACCGCAAATATCGGAAAGGCTGTTTTCAGCGTCCACTGCCACAACGATCTGGGTCTTGCCACCGCAAATACGCTGGCCGCTGTTTATGCCGGAGCGCGCCAGGCGGAGGTGACCATAAATGGGATCGGAGAGCGCGCGGGAAACACCTCGCTTGAGGAGGTGGTCATGTCCCTGCACACCCGGCCCAATTTCCTCAACGTCCATACCGGCATCGATACGACTGAAATTTACCCGACCAGCCGCCTGGTCAGCATGATCACGGGGATCCTGGTACAGCCCAACAAGGCGATCGTAGGCGCCAATGCCTTTGCCCATGAAGCCGGAATCCACCAGGACGGGGTGCTGAAGAACCCGATGACTTATGAGATCATGAAGCCGGAGACCATCGGGCTGAGCCGGAACAAACTCGTCCTCGGAAAGCATTCGGGCCGCCATGCGCTCCGCGATCACCTCAAGGCCCTCGGATACGATCTCTCGGACGAGGAGTTGAATCTTGTCTTTAAGAAATTCAAGGAGCTTGCGGACAAGAAGAAAGTCGTCATGGACGAAGACCTGGAAGCCATCGTCACCGAGGGGATCCTGCGCACCGCAGACATCTTCAGGCTCGAATACCAGCATGTCACCAGCGGGACCACCGTGCTCCCCATGGCGAGTGTGAAGCTGAGCGTAAACGGAAGATCGGTCCAGGGGGCCGACTACGGAAACGGACCGATCGATGCGGTCTACAACACCATTTCGAAGCTGACCCGGACCAGCGCGGAGCTGCTGCGCTTTTCGATCAGCGCGCTTACCGGCGGCACCGATGCGATGGGCGAGGTGACGGTCCGCTTGAAGGAAAACGGCCTTACGGCGCTCGGAAAGGGTGCGGATCCCGATATCATCACCGCCAGCGCCATGGCATACATCAATGGTTTGAACCGGTTGGAATACTTGAAAAGCCACCCGGCGATCTCTGCGCAGGGACTGTAAGGATCACAGCCCGGCGCCTGCCGAGGGGGCTTACGGCCCCCTCGGCCCCCCTCCCCTTTTGAACTGACCTGCTTTTATCCGCTGATCCCTCGGATTCACCCAAATAAAGTGAGCATACTAGAAATTCCGTCTAATACATGTTCGCATCGAAAGGGTATAAATAATGCCCATCATTTCAGCCTTCTTTGAATTATTGTCAGAATGTACTATGATGAACATAATCCGCCACATATCCATGTGGAATACCAGGGCAACAAGGCGCTTTTAGATTTTCAGGGTAACATCCTGAAAGGCGATCTCAGATCTCGCACGCCGCTGATTGGCGCGTATCGTGATCTGAAGGACAGGTGTTATTAATAAGCCGTGAAAACCGAGAGCTTCTTCGGATTATCGAAGAGCAGAAGCCGTCATCCTTAAAGGAGCTGGAGGCGGCGACCGGCCGGAAAAGGAGCAATCTTTATCGAACCCTGAGTACGATGGCCCAATACGGGATCGTGGATCTGGTAAGAAGCAACAAAAGGGTCAAGCCTGTGGTCAAGGCCACGTCTTTTCAGGTGGAATTCGGGCTGGATGAACCGTCCCAGCATGAAAAGAGGCGATCATGAGCATCCGTAAGGTCGTAAGAAAGTATAAAATCAAGGAGCAGCCGAAGGATTTTTCATTTTGGCAGTCGAAATCATACGAAGAGCGATTGGATGCATTAGAGCAAATCCGAGAAGAATACAACTCCTGGAGATATCATGCTGAACAGGGATTTCAAAGAGTTTATCGAATCGTTAAACGAAAGTGATGTTCGATATCTGGTTGTCGGTGGGTATGCCGTCGCATTCCACGGGCACCCCCGCTACACGAAAGACCTCGATGTATGGATCGAATTGTCACCGGAAGCGGATTGAGCCAAAGCGATATGGTTTATGAAGCATTTCAGGATTCGGCAGACCCGCTCGACAACCTTCAAAATACAGTCTTCACTTTATAGCCCCTCCTTGCGATCCCGCGATAGGATAAGTTATTTGTCCCAATGCCTTTTCATAAGTGGAGAACGACTGGCTCATGAAGGAAGCGGGCAGTCAAAACCGTTGGCACACGCTGAGTGCTGTCGAGGCCCTGAACCGGCTGGGAACGGATCCGGACAGAGGGCTTGAAAGTTCGGAAGCTTCCGGGCGGCTGGATCGATACGGGCCGAACGAGTTGGAGGAACGGGGGGCAAAGAGCGCCTGGAGGATCCTGGGGGAGCAGTTTACCGCTTCCATGATAATCATCCTGATCGTTGCCGCCGTAATTTCCGCCCTGCTCGGCGATTCCAAGGATGCGACCGCAATCCTTGCCATCGTCATTATCAACGGCCTCTTCGGATTCAGGCAGGAGTATAAGGCGGAAAAGGCGATGGCGGCATTGAAGAAGCTTTCGGTTCCGAATGTCGGGGTGTTGCGCGACGGATCGGTTCAGGAAGTGTCCGCAAGAGACCTTGTGCCCGGGGATATCGTGCTCTTCGAGGAGGGGACCCTGATCCCTGCCGATTGCCGTCTGCTCGAACATGTCCGCCTGCAGATACAGGAGGCGGCCCTTACGGGCGAATCGGCCCCCGTCGAAAAGGACCCTGACACCGCTCTTTCCTCCGAAACCCCCCTGGCCGAGCGTTCAAACATGGTCTATATGGGTACGGCCGTAACCTCCGGGCGCGGGCGGGGGGTGGTGGTTCATACGGGAATGGAGACGGAGCTTGGCCGGATCGCTTCGATGATCCAGACGGTGGAGGATAAGTCCACCCCTCTGCAGAATCGGTTGAAGCGCCTGGGAAGGACGCTGGCTGCCGCTGCGCTGCTTTTGATCGGAATCGTCATTGTACTCGGAGCGGTAAGAGGCGAAGATTTCAAGCTCCTTTTTCTCACCGCCATCAGCCTGGCGGTTGCGGCCATCCCCGAAGGGCTGCCTGCGGTCGTTACCATCTCACTCGCACTCGGTTCGCAGCGGCTGCTCAAAAGGCACGCGCTGATCCGGAAGCTCCCCGCCGTCGAAACCCTCGGTTCGGTAACCGTCATCTGCACGGACAAAACGGGAACCCTGACCGAAAACCGGATGGCCGTGACCGTGCTTGAGACATTGGATCGCCGGATCAAACTGGAGGATTACCGCAAAGAGACCGGGGGTTTTCCGGAATCGTTCGAAAAGGAAGAGCAGAGGGCAAACGGGTCATCGGCGATTCGACTCCTTCTTGCGGGCGGAGCGCTCTGCAACAACGCAGCGATCGAAAGAAATGAAGAGGACGGCTTTCGCACGTTCGGTGATCCCACGGAAGCGGCACTCCTTTCCGCATCCGCAGAAACAGGCCTTTTAAAGCCCGATCTGGAGAAAAATTTTCCCCGCATTGCCGAAATCCCCTTTGACTCCGAACGCAAACGGATGACCACGATCCACAGGTTCGAAAGCGCCGGCATCCGCCTTCCGCCTTCGATCGAATCCGTACGTAACGATGGGCGGAACTCTCCATTTGTCGCCTTTACCAAGGGGGCGGTCGACGCCCTTCTATCCATCTCCAATAAGGCGATCATCGACGGGAAGGTCGAGCCGCTGACAGATGAATGGCGGAATCGGATCACCGAGGCCGACAACCGGCTCGCCCGGCAGGGAATGCGGGTGCTGGGTGTTTCCTACAAAAGCCTTTCTTCGGCTCCGGAGGATCGCTCCCTGGATTCCGTCGAGCAGGATCTTGTCTTTACCGGCATGATGGGAATCATCGATCCGCCCCGGCCCGAGGCAAAGGATGCGGTGGCCAAATGCAGATCCGCCGGGATCCTTCCGGTCATGATTACCGGCGATCACCCGTTCACGGCCATGCATATTGCAGAGGAATTGGGGATTGCACGGAATGGAGATGTGCTGACCGGACAGGACCTTGCACGGAAATCGGTGCAGGAGCTGAGGGAATCGGTCGAGAAAATTTCGGTCTATGCGAGAGTCGCCCCCGAACACAAGCTCAACATCGTCCAGGCGTTTCAAGAGGGAGGCCACATCGTTTCGATGACGGGTGACGGGGTAAACGATGCGCCGGCGCTCAAAAAGGCCGATATCGGAGTCGCCATGGGGATTACGGGGACCGATGTCTCGAAAGAAGTGGCCGATATGGTGCTTCTGGACGATAATTTCTCGACCATCGTCGCCGCCGTGGAGGAAGGCCGCATCATTTACGATAACATCCGGAAGTTCATCAAATACCTTCTCACCACAAATTCCGGAGAGATCCTGGTCATGCTGGTTGCGCCCTTTCTCGGCATGCCGCTTCCCCTGCTTCCGCTTCAGATCCTCTGGATCAATCTGGTGACAGACGGACTCCCGGCCCTGGCCTTGAGTTTGGAACCCGGTGAAAGAAACGTCATGAACCGTCCACCGCGGCATCCGAATGAAACGGTGTTCAGCCGCGGAGTAGGCCGGCATATCCTCTGGGTGGGGCTCGTCATGGGGCTTGTTCCCCTCGGCGCCGGCTTTTTCTTCTGGACAAACGGCCGTTCCGAGTGGCAGACGATTGTCTTTGTCACGTTGACTTTTTCCCAGCTTGCCCATGTACTGGCCATCCGCTCCGAACGCGACTCGCTTTTTACCATCGGGATCCTGTCCAACAGACCTCTTTTCGGAGCCGTCGTTTTGACCGCGCTTCTGCAGCTTGCAGTGATCTATTTTCCGCCGGTATCCGGGCTGTTTCACACCGTTTCTCTCACCTTCCCGCATCTGATGCTGTGCATCGGCTTGAGCTCTCTGATTTTCTGGGTTGTCGAATTCGAAAAGCTTCTTACCCGGCGAAGCCGGAAGCGTGAGAACCCTGATTGAGCCATGCTCATCGAGTTTGCTTCTTCCCTCCGGAATCATCCATTCGGAGCTGCCCGATATCCGCATACTGCCGGTGGATCGTATTTTTGTATTTTTTTGTTGCATTAACCGGCAATCTGCCGTACAAATATAAACAATCAATAAAATGGAAAAGATGGAGGAAATTTCCATGCCCACGACCAATTCACCTAACCGGGAGCGGTCCGAACGCCTGGAGGCCCGTATTACTCAAGATCAAAAAAACCTATTCAAGAAGGCTGCTGAGCTTCAGGGAAGGTCGCTTTCCGATTTCATCGTTCAGGCGGCCTCAGATGCTGCAATGCGCGTGGTTCAGGAGCACCAGGTCATCACCCTGACAGCCCGGGAACAGGCGGTCTTGATAGAAGCTTTGCTAAATCCCCCGGCGCCCGGTCCACGGCTCCGGTCTGCAGCGCATCGATATCGCAAGATCATGAGACAATAAATGGCTGAGGCCGGACAATCTCGGCTTCTGATTGAAGCTCTCTCATCCCGTCATGACCGGCTGCTCTTTTCCTGCGGGATCGAAGCGCTGGATCGTTACCTGAGGCGGCAGGCAAGCCAGGATACCCGCAAACATGTTGCCGTCACCTTCGTGCTTGTGGAAGCAGGCAGCCCTTTTGTGTCAGGTTTCTACACATTATCGGCCACCAGCCTTCGATTAAGTGATTTGCCTGAGTCAACCGTGAAAAAGTTGCCCAGGTATCCCCTCGTACCCGCGATCCTTCTCGGCCGCCTTGCCGTCAGTCAGAATCAACGTGGAAAAGGGTATGGAGAGCTTCTTCTTATCGATGCATTAAAGCGTTGCATGGGCACACAAGACATCGGGTGGGCAGTCATCCTGGTTGAAGCAAAGGATGAACAGGCCGCAGCGTTTTATAGGCACTATCATTTTATCCCTTTCGCCTCAGGTTCCCTTCGGCTGTTTTTACCCAGACCCACAATCGCTTCTCTTATCGGGTAAGAATTCCCAGGACCGATTCGATCTCCTAGACTTGAATTCGCAACTATAGGAACTGAATTCATGATCCGATCCGTTCGTATCCTTTCTCCCCTATAACCTTTCCCCCTTGTCAACCGCATATCCAAGAATGTTTTTTACCTTAACCATAATTCCATCATTCCATTATTCCCGTTGAACCAGTCAACAGATCCTATTGATCCCGCCAAGGCGGGACTGACCCCCGAAAACGGGAGATTTTCCTGGCTGCCTTAAAAAATCGATTTTTATTGACAAAATCACTGCTTATCACTATGAGAATTTATCCCTTCTTACGAATTGAGGCTCTCGTTTTATCATGGCGGGCCGATATGATACAAGAAAACTCTCAAAAATATCAGGAATCGAATGGCCTTCATGGATTGGCCTTTTCACAGATCAGGAATTCTCGAATTCCAGGCTCAGCAAGTTTGCTGAATCATTTACCGGCATCGCCATTGAACTCTGACCCCCCGAAAACTGGAAATTTCCAAGCTGCATTAAAATATACAGAAAAATTCTTTCTCGGAAAATTGGAACAAGTATTGATATTAAGGGGTTAAGTTTATTAAAAGAACCTGATTCCAGTCAACAATCCGTGTATTCGATTCAGCTTCTGGGGAGGTGCATTATGGTTGAAAGGCGCGCATCCAATTTTGATAGACGCTGTGGTAAAGACAGGCGCAGCTCATTCAAGTTTCGCCTCTTGTTGAATAAGAGATTCGAAAAAAGAGGAGGAAAGGAACGAAGGACCGGAGCCGAGATAAGACAGGGATGGGTAAAAATCGATAAATGGAGCAGCGTACGACTTGAGAACCTAATGATTGCAAAGTTTCTAATTAGTGTCCATCCACGGGGATAACTAGTTGTAATAAATAAAAAAAGCGCATTTTGTGCTGGACTTTTTGTTCTTCCTGTAGTAGTTAAGATTTTGC
>QZKK01000254.1 GCA_003599475.1 Desulfobacteraceae bacterium | reverse complement strand
GAGCTTTTTCAGAATTACGACCTGTCCCAGATCGAATCCTATCTTCCCGACGTGATCGAAATCTCTCGGACAGACGGCATCCTCGTCAACTTTTCTGAAACCCATGACAACAACCGGCTCGCAGCCCGTTCCCATGCTTTTGCCAGAATGCGGACCGCCTTTTGCGCGCTCGGCTCTCCGAACGGAGCTTTCGGATTTGCAAACGGAGTGGAGTGGTATGCGGCTGAAAAAATCGATGTCCACGACGCCCCCTCTTTGAACTGGGGAGCGGAAGTCAATCAGGTGAAAGAGATCCGGCGGCTGACCACCCTGCTCCGCTGCCATCCCGCGTTTTTCGATCAGGCGGAAATCCGAATGATTCAGACCGGTCCCGGCAATCAGATCGTCTTGCTTCGCCGCCACGGACCGAGCGGCAAGCGCCTCCTGATCCCGGTCAATCTGGATGACGCCCTCGGTACGACGGCCCGTTGGGATCTTCGAGAATCCGGCATCGATCAAATCGCTCCCGGGGCTTTTGTCGATCTGCTGACGGGTGAAAGAATCGATATCCGGCGCGATGGCAGACAAGCGACTTGCGCCCTGGAGCCGGGGCAGGTTCGCTGCCTTTCTGCGGATCCTGAAGATATTCGACTGGTCGAAAAAGCATCCGGGAGGTTTCTCCGCCTTCCCGAAAGAATCGAACACCAAAAAAGGCGTGCCAAGGTGCTCGATATCCTCAGGCACTGCCCCGAAGCCGGGGACCCGGACGATTTCCATGTCGACCGCGCAGCCGCCGAGCTCGGTAAAGACCCCTGCCGATTCTTCCGGTCGATATCTCCGCGAGGTGCCGAGCCCCGGCTGATTACCTGGCAGTGGCCGCAGGACATCGAGCGCGATGTGATGGTTCCTCCCGGTCATTTTCTCATGGTGCGCTCCGCGTCCCCCTTCTATGCGGACCTGACGGATTCGGGCGGCACGATCGCCCGCGAAGCGAGCCTGGGACAATCGGATGGGACTTTCTTTGCCGTCTTTTCTCCGCTTCCGGTCCCGGATGCCTTCCGGCGCGTGACATTGAAAATTTCTGTATTCCTCGAAGGGGAAAACAGACGCCGTGAGTCTTCGATCCGCTATCTTCCGAAGGCCGAGACGGTACTTGTCAGGACAATGTACCCTCGGTCCTGCCTCAACAACAGCCGGCTTTTATTCCTGGCGACCAACGGACGCGGGGGCATGTGCCGGGCTCCGCTTTCATGGGGGAAGCTGAGCAGCCGGTACGATGCGCTGCTTGCCGGGAATCTGAACCCGGAAATTCCCGAGGATCGATGGATCATGCTGGCCCGATGCCGGGCTTGGATCATTTTTCAGGATTATTCCCAGGAGCTCTGCGAAAGCTGCCTGGAACTGTTTTCGCTGGACGGTTCCGAGGGGACATGGCACTTTCAGGTTCCCACCGGCCAGGGAGAACACGTTCGGCTGAGCATCGGCCTGAAGATGATCCCTGGAAAAAACGAGGTTCGTCTGATCTTTTATCGATGCCCTTCCGGGGGGCTCGACGGCAGGCTCGGCGATGAAAAGCCGCTGCGGTTGATCGTGCGTCCGGATATCGAAAGCCGGAATTTTCACCATGTGACCAAGGCATTTACAGGACCTGAACACCATTTTCCCTCTGCGATCGAAAAGCATTCCAACGGTTTTACATTCGCCCCGGATCCATACCACCGGCTCCGGGTAGAGATGCCGCAGGGGCGGTTCGTATGGGAACCGGAATGGCTCTATATGGTCTTTCGATCCGTTGAATCCGAACGCGGCCTGGATCCGAATTCCGATCTTTTCAGCCCGGGCTACTTCGATGCGCAGGTAAAGGGCGGGGAGACCGTTGATCTTCAGGCGGCGATCGGAGAGAGCTCTTTCGAACCCTCATTTTCCGCGGAAAAACATCGGCAGGGGGAAGCTTGCAGCCCAAAAGACGATCATCGTACCATGAAAGTCTCCCTGAGCTCGGCTCTGAGTTCCGCATTGACCCACTACATCGTAAAAAGGGGCGATCTGAAATCGATTGTCGCGGGATATCCCTGGTTCCTGGATTGGGGCCGGGATGCATTGATCGTTGTCCGTGGAATGATTGCGGATGATCGGCTTGAAGCGGCACGCGCCGTTTTGAAACAGTTTGCCCGGTTCGAAGATCGGGGCACCCTGCCGAACATGATCCATGGGGAAAGTGCGGGAAACCGGGATACCTCCGATGCGCCGCTCTGGTTGATTGTGGCTTGCAGGGATCTGGAAGGCAGGGAAGGAGATTCTTTCCTGAATGAAAAATGCGCCGACCGTTCCATTCGCAAAATTCTTCTCGATATCGGAAACCACTACATTGCCGGAACACCGAACGGCATTCGAATGGACGCTGAGTCCGGCCTCATTTACAGCCCGATGCATTTCACCTGGATGGACACCAATTTTCCCGCCGGCACTCCCCGGCAGGGCTACCCGATTGAAATCCAGGCGCTCTGGTATGCGGCACTCGATTATTTAGGGCGAATCGACTCTACCGGGCTTTGGGAAAAGACCGCCTCTCGGGTGAAGGCATCGATTCTTGAGCTTTTCTGCCTCAAAAAGGAGGCGTATCTTTCCGATTGCCTGCATTCCCGTGCGGGGGGAGCCCCTGAAAAGGCGGAGCCCGATGACGCACTTCGTCCGAACCAGTTGTTTGCGGTCACCCTGGGGGCGGTATCCGAAAAGAAGGTATGCCGGCAGGTCGTATCTGCCTGCCAGGAGCTGTTGGTGCCGGGGGCGATCCGGACCCTGGCGGATCGTCCCGTCCGGCGGCCGCTTCCGATCCACCACCAGGGCAAGATAGTGAACGATCCGCATCGGCCGTTTCAGGGGCGATACGAAGGAGACGAAGACTCCTCCCGGAAGCCGGCATACCATAATGGGACCGCCTGGACATGGGTCTTTCCCAGCTTCTGCGAGGCGTGGGTCCTCGCATACGGAGCCGGGGCCAAAGAAACGGCCAGATCCTGGCTCGCGAGCTGCGCCCCCATGCTGGACGAGGGCTGTATCGGACATGTTCCTGAAATACTCGACGGAAACGCGCCGCATGCCCAGCGGGGATGCGATGCGCAGGCCTGGGGGGCGAGCGAATTTCTCAGGGTCTTGAAGCTGCTGGAGAAGGGATGTAGGGAGAAAGGGATGTAGGGAGAAAGGGAGAGACTCTACATCCCTGCCTGCATCTCTACTTGATTATCGTCTTAAAGTTGATAAGTTAAAGAATCCGGGACCGGCCGTTTGTTTCACCCCGGAGCGGGCCGAATTTCCACAGCTCCGACCGAGTCCCCGGTGAATCGGATTTTCGAGATTGAACCAAGAAAGGAAATCATGAGCTTCCTTCAAACATATCAGGTTTTTCCAGCCATTCCGAAACGGATCGCGTTTCTGGAAAAGCTCTCCCGCAATCTGTGGTGGAGCTGGCAGCATGATGCAAACGAACTGTTTCGCCGCATCGATCCCAAACTGTGGTCTAAAACCGAAAGCAACCCGCTGACGTTTTTGTCGATGGTTCCACAAAGCCGGTTCGAACGTTTGGCGGAGGATACGAGTTTCCTTGCGCATATGAACCGGATTCAGGAACGGTTCGAAGCCATGGACTGTCTCCCGCCCGAGGAATTCAGGACCTCTTTACCGGAGATGAGCGGAAAGATCGCCTACTTTTCCATGGAGTTCGGTATTCACGAGAGCCTGCCCCTCTTTGCCGGCGGGCTCGGCATCCTGGCGGGCGACCACTTGAAAGCGGCATCCGATATGGGGCTTCCCCTGGTCGGCGTCGGGCTGCTCTACCGGCAAGGGTATTTCTTTCAGTTTCTGAACCAGGAGGGGCGGCAGCAGGAATCCTATCCGGAAACCGATCTCTATCATCTGCCGGTGGAAAGAGCCAAGGACCCTTCGGGAAACGAGTTCTGCGTTTCGGTGATGGGACCCGACGGCGAGATTCGAGCGGCGGTTTGGAGGATCATGGTGGGATGTATCCCGCTGTATCTTCTCGATACCAACCTCGCCGAGAATCCGCCTTCCATCCGGCATATCACCGCCATGCTCTATGCCGGGGAGGCAAAGGTGAGACTGGCGCAGGAACTGCTGCTTGGAATCGGGGGGATCCGGGCTCTTGCCGCCATGGGTATTTACCCCAGTGTAATTCACATGAACGAAGGCCACTGCGCTTTTGCCGGTATCGAACGGCTGGCTCAGACCATGTCCACACACTCCGTAGATCTGAAAACGGCTCTTGAAATCGTCCCTCGAACAACCGTTTTTACCACCCATACCCCGGTTGCGGCCGGCTATGACGAGTTTCATCCGGATCTTGTCAGGCCCTGCCTGGTTCCATTCGAGGAAAAGTTGAGGATGCCCGTAAGCGAAATCATCAATTTGGGACAACTCGGAAGGACCGACTCGAGAGAGCCGCTTTCCATGTTCGTGCTGGGGGTTCGTCTCTCTCAATACTGCAACGGCGTAAGCGAGCTGCACGGCGGTGTCGCAAGACGCATGTGGACGCATGTTTGGCCGAACCGGTCCGACGAAGAGGTCCCCATTACCCATATCACCAACGGAGTTCATGTTTCCTCATGGGTATCCTACGAATTCTCGTTGCTTTTCGAGCGTTACCTGGGACCGGACTGGGCGCTGAACCCGTTCAAGCCGGAACTCGTCCGGCGAATCGAGGATATCTATGATGAAGAACTCTGGCGTGCCCACGAGATGAATCGCGCCCGCCTGGTTCGCACATGCAGGGAACTGATGACCCGGCAGTACAATCGGCGAAACGCCCCCAGATCCGTCATGCAGGATGTGGCGTCCGTCCTCGACCCCGACGTGCTGACCATTGGATTCGCCCGGCGTTTTGCATCCTACAAGCGATCCTATCTTCTGCTGATGGACCCTCAGCGGCTGGAGGCAATCCTTACCTCGGAAAAGAGGCCCGTACAGATCCTCATCTCCGGAAAGGCACATCCGAGAGATCGGGAGGGAAAGGACCTGATCCAGCGGATCTTTCATTTTGCACACAATGAAAAGCTTCGTCACCGGTTCGTCTTTCTTGAAAACTACGACCCCCATATCGCCCGCCATCTCGTCCAGGGTACGGATGTGTGGCTCAACACCCCGAGGCGGCCGATGGAGGCTTGCGGAACCTCCGGGATGAAGGCGGCCTTAAACGGTGTTCTCAATGTCAGCGTCCTTGACGGATGGTGGTGTGAAGCGTATTCGGAAGAAGCCGGCTGGAGAATCGGAAACGGGGAAGAATACGACGACCACCACTACCAGGATTCGGTGGAGAGCCAGGCCGTCTACAACGTCCTCGAAAATGAGGTCATCCCGCTTTTTTACGAAAGGAAAAACGGCGGCGTACCCGCAAAATGGGTCAAGATGATGAAGGCATCCATGAAGATGGCCATCCAGAATTTCAGCAGCCATCGGATGATCACCGAATACGGCAGGAAGTTTTACAGGCCGGCCTCCGAAAGCAACGAGCGGCTTCTCAAAGACGGTTCACAGGTCGCACAACGGCTGAGCGCTCAGCGTGAACGGCTCCAGACACACTGGAGACACATCCGGATCCATCCGCCCCGGATGGAAACGAAGAATCGAATCCGGGTCGGTGACGAGATCGAGCTGACGGCGGAGGTCTACCTGGGAGAGCTGCGCCCGGAAGAGGTCTGTGTCGATCTGTATCATGGGGCTCTCAGGAGTATCGAGACGCTGGCCGATGGGCATGCCGATCCGATGACCGTAAAGGAAGACCGCGGAAACGGCCATTATCTGTATGCCTGCCGGCTGAGCTGCGGGACTTCCGGGCGGCAGGGGTTCACGGCGCGCGTCTCTCCCAGCGGAGACGACTGGATCAAGATCACCCCGGGATTGCTGACGTGGGCTGAATGATTGGAAAAATCGTCATGACTCCTTCACAACAGAACCCCCGGATTCTTATGGTTACCCCCGAGGTCACCTATCTTCCGGAGGGGATGGGGAACATGGCGAACTACTCCACCGCGAAAGCGGGAGGGCTTGCCGACGTTTCGGCGGCACTGATCAATGCGCTCTACGATCAGGGCGCGGACGTCCATGTGGCGATGCCGGATTATCGGCGGATGTTCAATATCCATGCGCTGCCTGTGCTGGGAAAAGAGCTTGAAACGATCCAGAACAAGATGCCCGACGATCGGGTGCATCTTGCCGAAGACAGAGCCTTCTTTTACCTCCATCAGGTATATTCGGGGCACGGGTGGGAAAACGTCAAGATCTCGCTCTCTTTCCAGAGAGAGGTCATCAACAACATCATCCCGCGAGTCCGGCCCGATCTGATCCACTGCAACGACTGGATGACCGGATTGATTCCGGCCATGGCGCGGCGGATGAAAATACCGGCCCTGTTCACGGTTCACAACATCCATACCATGCGGATTCCGCTTTCTGAAATCGAGGACAGGGGAATCGACGGAGCCTATTTCTGGCACCATCTCTACTATCAGAATATGGCGACCGACTACGAAGAGACCCGGGAGACAAACCCGGTGGATCTTCTCACCAGCGGGGTGTTCGCCGCACACTTTGTAAACACCGTAAGCCCCACCTTCCTTCATGAGGTTGTCCAGGGAAAGCATCCTTTTATCGAGTGGCCCCTGCGGAAGGAATTGCAGAACAAGTGGGAAGCCGAATGCGCCATGGGCATCCTCAACGCCCCCGACCCTACCTACAACCCGATCCTGGACGGGGATCTGATCCGGACCTACGGCCCCAAAGATCATGCCGCCGGAAAGAGCGAAAACAAACGCACCCTCCAAAAGGCACTCGGGCTTAGGGAAAACGACAAGGCGCCCTTGTTTTTCTGGCCCTCCCGGCTGGATACCATCCAGAAGGGATGCCAGCTCCTGGCCGATATCCTCTTTCCGGTAATTTCCAGGTACTGGGATCTCGACCTGCAGATCGTCTTTGTTGCAAACGGCGAGTTCCAGAAACATTTCACCCAGCTTGTCTCCTTCCATCGCATCGGAGACCGGGTTTCCGTGTGCAATTTCAACGAGCACCTTTCCCGGCAAGCCTATGCGGCATCGGATTTTATCCTGATGCCCTCCCGGTTCGAGCCCTGCGGACTGCCGCAGATGATCGGTCCGATCTACGGTTCGCTTCCGGTGGCGCACGATACGGGCGGAATTCACGACACGGTCGTTCATCTGGAGGTGGAAAAAGATCGGGGAAACGGCTTTCTGTTCAAATACTTCGACGCCGCAGGTCTCAGTTGGGCCGTTGACCAGGCAGTGCAGTTCCATCTGCTTCCCGAAGATGTGAAAAAGCGCCAGGTCGAAAGGATCATGACCGAAAGCATTCAGACCTTCAATCATGACAACTGCGCACGCCAGTACATCGCGTTGTATGAAAAGATGCTGCAGCGCCCCCTGATCGTTCAATCCCTTTACCCGTAAATTGCATTTTGGAGGTTTCGCGTTCCAGGTTTCGGCTTGAGGGCAGATCCTGAACGCTGAACACTGAACACTGAACGCTGAACGCTCTATCTTGATGGAGGCCTCTTGAAACTTCTGGCGATCGATCCTTTTCTGCAGCCGTATCGGGCCGCTTTGGAGCGCAGGCTCCGGAAGGTGGAAGAGACGGAGCGGAAGCTTACGCAGGGGAAAATGCGCCTGACCGATTTTGCTTCCGGTCATGAGTATTTCGGCCTTCATTTTCGAAACGGCGAGTGGGTTTTCCGAGAATGGGCGCCCAATGCATCGGGGATCTTTTTCATCGGCGAACCGACCGGGTGGCGGGAAATTCCCGAGTTTGCTCTCCATCGGACCGGCGGTGACGGAGTATGGGAAATCCGGATTCCCGGGGACGGATTGGCGCACGGGATGCTGTACCGCCTTAGAATCCATTGGCCCGGCGGCTCAGGGGACCGCATCCCCGCCTATGCACGCCGGGTGGTGCAGGATCCGATGACGCTGATTTATAACGCACAGGTCTGGCATCCTTCCACTCCGCACCAATGGAAATGCTTCGATCCGATCTCTTCACCGGATCCCCCCCTTGTCTATGAGGCGCACGTAGGCACGGCCCAGGAGGAGGAAAAGGTCGGTACCTACCTCGAATTCAGCGAAAAGGTCCTCCCCCGAATCATTGCGGCCGGATACAATACGCTTCAGATGATGGCCGTTATGGAACACCCCTACTACGGATCTTTCGGATACCACGTTTCCAGTTTTTTCGCCGCAAGCTCGCGCTTCGGGACCCCGGAGGAACTGAAAATTCTGATCGATACGGCCCATGCCGAGGGTGTGCGGGTCATCATCGATCTTGTGCACTCCCATGCAGCTTCCAACGAAGTCGAGGGGTTGAGCCGATTCGATGGAACGCAATTTCAGTTTTTCCACGACGGCTGCCGGGGCGTGCATACCGCCTGGAACTCGCGCTGCTTCGACTATGGGAAACATCAGGTGCTCCATTTTCTCCTGTCAAACTGCCGATTCTGGCTCGATGAGTATCGGGTGGATGGATTCCGATTCGACGGCGTCACCAGCATGCTCTACCTTCACCATGGGCTGGGGAAGGCTTTCAGCTCGTATGACGATTATTTCGATTCGAATGTCGACGAAGATGCGCTGGTATATCTGGCTCTGGCCAACAAAATCATCCATGCTCTGAGGCCCGATGCCATCAGCGTCGCAGAAGACGTCAGCGGTATGCCCGGGCTTGGCGTTCGGCTCGAAGATGGTGGTATCGGATTCGACTACCGGTTTGCGATGGGGACGGCCGATTGTTGGATAAAACTGCTCAAGGAGTATCCGGATGAAAAGTGGCCGATGGGCTATCTCTGGCATGAGCTGGTCAAGCGCCGCAGCGGAGAAAAGTCCATCGGGTACGTCGAATCCCACGACCAGGCCCTGGTGGGAGGTCAAACCCTGATTTTCAGGCTGATCGGCTCTGCCATGTACGATCATATGAAATCGGGCGACGATCATCCGGCTGTCGACCGGGGGATCGCCCTGATTAAGATGATCCGGCTCATCACGCTGGCAACGGCAGGAGACGGATATCTGAATTTCATGGCAAACGAGTTCGGCCACCCCGAATGGATCGATTTTCCCAGGGAAGGAAACGGCTGGTCATATCGATATGCGCGGCGGCTTTGGCACCTTGCAGACGATCCTGAGTTGAAATATGGACGATTGGCGGCATTCGATCGGGAAATGATCGCATTGGCCAAAAACTTTCGGATCTTTCAATCCGCAGGCCCCCGCTTGCGCTACGAACATGGGGACGATAAAATCATCGCCTTCAGCCGCGGGAAGCTGTTGTTTGTCTTCAATTTCCACCCCAACCGCTCCCTTCCCGACTACTGGGTGGATGCCGCAGCCGGAAATTACCGCATGATTTTTAACACCGATGAAAAGGAGTACGGGGGATACGAAAGGCTTGCGCCGGATCAGCTTCACCCGGCGCTTCCCCGGGCAGGAAACCGGTGCTGCCTGAGTCTATACCTGCCCAGCCGGACGGCCCTGGTGCTGATCCGGGTCGATACTACACGTTCATGCCGAAAAAGTTGCTGAAAAGGGTCTTCAACCATCGTTCGAGGACCGCAAAAGAATAGTATCTTCTGGCGATTTCATAGTTGCGGTCGACCATTCTTTTTCTTTCCTCGGGATCCTCCAGAACCTTTCGAATTTTTTCGACCGTCTTTCTGGTAAGAAACCCGTCCATCACGGCAAGATCGAACTCTCTCGGTTCGATGTCACGGACAAAGATGGAATATCGGTTGATCAGAATCGGCTTCTTGAAATATACGGCTTCCAGGAATGCGTTTCCGAATCCTTCGTAGAGGCTCGGATAGGTGATGAAATCGGCATGCGGATAGACATCCCACAACGAAAATTGCTGTTTTTGAGGATGGCCGTTATCGTTTAGAGGATCCAGCATGCGGGCATTGAAGGTGCGAAGGTCTACGCCGTGGTTTCTTGCCTCTTCGTTCAGCCATTCGGCGTATTCCATTCCTTCATCGCCGGCTTCATGGGAAATCACCAGTTTGCAGCGCGGGTTCTTCAACTCCTTGACAAGCTCGATGGCATGTTCGATCCCCTTTCTCTGGATGATCCGGGTCGGCTGCAGAATCATGAGATCCCCCGGCTCCAGCCCGATCGATTCCCGGAAGGCTTCGGTCCGCTCGATGTTGACAACCGGCGGGTTTTCGAAATCGAGGACATTGGGGATGATGGTAGAAGAGATGCCGGTACGAAGCGCAAGCTCCTCCTGGGCTGCGGAATTGATGACCACATGCTCGATACTGGGAAGGTTTGGCGGAAACGCCATCCGGATGTAGTCGCCCACCGCATTCAATGCGAATCGGACCCGCTCCCAGTAAAAATCGTGGTGATGGGCGATGGTGGGAATGAGCGTCTCTGCCACCAGCTCGGTGATGGCAAGCCCCAGGGGGACATTCATCGGAATGGTAAGTGCGTTTTCTACGATCAATAGATCGATATCGAACTTTTCGATAAACTCCCTGAGCTTTCTCTTCAGAAGGACCTTCAGCGCATGAATTTCATCGGTCAGCTCGGAGGAGCGCTTCTTTTTCCCGAAGACCTCCCGGTCGATCTGCTCGATCCGTTCATGCTGGAAGTGGGCTGCTGGGACAAGGAAGCTTCTTTCCGGGGAGCGGTCCAGCTCACCGGCGAACCAATAGCACCGATGACCGTTTTTGACGAGAGCTTCCCGCCATTTGCTCGATTCAAGGGATACACCGTCGGTTCCGGCAAAACGAGTGGAAACAAAACCGATATTTTTCCCCATAAAAGTTCAGGGACCTCCAGTAAACGTGATACCGGATAGACTAACATCTATTTCACAGGATTCAAGGGGAAACCGGGAAATTTAGATTTTTGATTTTAGATTCTTGATTTAGATCTTCCCGGATTTCCTCTCCGCAAACGGCACCGGTTCGTTCTACGGGATCCTCTCTATCCGACAATCCAGACCGCCATTCCGGAAATATCCTCCAGCAGTTTCCGGGTGACGCTTCCCGTTACGAGCTCTTTGATGCCGGTAAGTCCGCGTCGCCCGACCACAACCGTTCCGCAGTCGTAGCGATTCGCAGCCCGTTTGATATCCGAGGCCGCACTTCGGGTTCCGTCTACAATTTTTGTCTGGATCCGAGCTTTTTCGATGCCGGCAGAAAGAAGCATCTCTTCGGCCTTGACCAGGAACGGAGCCACCTTCTCGGCATCCACATTTTTCCAGATCTCTTCGAGCTCAGGGTCATCCTTGAGAATTTCAGACGGAACGAAGCGACTCAACTGTCTCTTGGTGTGAAAGAGAACCACCGGGCAGTCGGTGCCGGAAAGCATAAATCCTGCATGGTCGACCGCCTTGAGGGCATTCCCGGAGTTGTCCACGCAGACGAGCACCCCTTTTTTCCGGACGACCGGCTCCAGCATCCAAATCGGAGATTCGGGGCAATATTCCATGACACTCCTGGATACTTCCCCCATAAAAAATTCCTGCATCCGGGTTCTCCCCCGCGTGCTGATCATGATGGCATCCATCCGTTTGCTTTCCGACCAGTTGCAGATATCCTTTGCGACGCCGGACTCCTTTTTCCTGTAAACGGTCCCGACGCGGTTTTCTTTGAATCCTTTCTCCAGCAGACCGGCTTTTGCCTGCGACAGGATGGATTCGGCCAGTTTTACGTTTTTTTCTTCGACGGCCTTCAACTTCTGGGCGATCCTGGGATCTTTCTCTCTCTCGTCCTCCAGTATGGGGGGCATGGTCGGCAGGATATAGAGAAGGGTGACCTCCAGATCATGCTCCGGTCCGAACATCAGACGCAGGTAATCCAGAGATTTGAGGCTCTTCTCCGATCCATCCACAGGAACGACGATTTTCTTTGTTATCTTATCCGGCATCGAGATTCTCCTTTCTAGAAGGTTTCGGGTGTTTCAGTGTTCAGGGGTTCAGCGTTCAGGAAAGAAAAATATTAAGCAGTTTCTTTCCCGATTAATGCCGAAAGCGGCACGGAAGAGATCGAGCGTTGAACGCCGAACGCTTACTTGTCCTCCTCCTTGAAAACGATCCTGGCGTCGGCCACGACGCAGCCGGCATCTGTGCACATGACCGGATTGAGATCGATGCTGTCGAGAAAATCTTCAAACGCCATCGCCAGGTCGGAAAAGACGAGGAGCAGGCGGGTCAGTTCTTCGAGACGAACGGGAGAAGACCCTCGATATCCTTCGATGATGCGGCGAGCCTTCAACCCTCCGATCATCGATGACACATCTGCGGCGTCGATGGGGGCCATCCGGATGCTGGCATCGTTGTAAATCTCGACGCCGGTCCCCCCCATTCCGAGTAAAAGGATCGGCCCGAATTGAAAATCGTTCTTGGCGCCCACAATCAACTCGACCCCCGCGAGGGTCTCCTCGATCAACATGCCGTCGAAGCCCTCTATCTTTTTCAATTTGTCATAAGCCGCCGCAAGCTCCCTTTCCCCATCGATTCCAAGGATCACCCCGCCGCAGTCGGATTTATGGAGGATCTTTGGGGATACGATCTTTCCGACCACGGGAAAACCGATCGCGCTTGCCGCTCTTTTGGCCGCTTCGAGATCTTTTACCCACTCATATTTGGGGACCGTCACTCCGGCCATCGACAGCAGCCGTTTGGCATCCGGTTCAAGAACCCACCCGTATTTCTTTGATGCAGAGAGGATCTCATTCATTTCAGGAGTCAGCACGTGCGGCACCTCCTCAGCGCTTCCACCATCAGCACCGCGCCTTCGATGGAGGGCGAAACCGGAATTCGGTTCAGTTCGAATCCTTCAATCAGCATCCGGTATTTTTCAAGATGAGGGACATAGGCAACCAGCGGCTTCCCGGAACCCCGGAACATATGACTGATCCGGGCCCCCAGATCCGAGGAAATCCCCGGCGAATAGGGCAAAAGCAGAATAATGACGCAGTCGATCTCTTCGGCCCGGCTCATCCCCTCTGCGGCTGCGACGAAATCCTGATCGACCGCGCTCCCCGTCAGGTCTATGGGATTTCGAAGGGAGACGATTTCACGGATGCTGTCGGAGAGCTCTTCCCTTATCTTGTTTCGATTGTGTTCGGAAAGCTCCTCAACGGTCAGGCCGCGAGCGGAACAAAAATCCACCGCGAGGGCGGCGTGTCCGCCGCTTGGGGAGATGATCCCGACTCTACCTCCGATGGAACGGCTGTAATGACTGAGGGATTCGCAGAAAGCCAGCATCTCGAATTCATTCTTTGCCTCGACAAGCCCGAACTGGTCCAAAATCGAGGAGAATACGTTATAATCACCCGCAAGGGAAGCGGTGTGGCTGGTAACGGCCTTGCGCCCACTGGAACTTTTTCCGGCTTTCAGCACGATGACCGGTTTCGCGCAGCGGCTGGAAGCCAGGACGAATTTCCTCCCCTCGTTCCTTCCGAATCCTTCGATATAGAAGGCAATGACCTTTGTATCTCGATCTTTGCACAGATATTCGAGCATCTCCAGCTCGGTGACAAACGCCTTGTTCCCGATGCTGATTGCCTTGGATATCCCGATTCCCTCGTTGGCAAACTTAACCATCTGATCTACCAGAACCCCGCCGCTCTGGCTGACCAATGCCACAGACCCGGGTTCCGGGCGCACCATTCGCTCCGTGGGGAGAAAGAAGGTGTCCACCCGAGGCGGCGCATAAATACCTAGACAATTGGGCCCGATGAAGGGGAAGTCGGCCTTTTCGGCGGACGCTACCAGCCGATCCTGAAGATCTTTCCGGCCGATTTCCGAAAATCCTCCCGAGATGATCGTCGCACCGCCGCAGCCTGCCTCTATGCATTCTTCGAGCACCTCCGGCGCAAATTCCGCGCGAACCGCGATGACGGCAAGATCGACCCGATCAGGAACGTCCCCGATGCGGGAATATACTTTCTCCCCTTGGAGTCTTCCCCCCTTGGGGTTTACGGCAAAAACCTTTACCGGGGACCGGAGAAGCGTTTTATTGAAAACCACGTTTGCGGGATGACGGTCATTGGTGAGGGATACCCCGATGACGGCCATGGTCTCGGGATTGAACAGCGATTGAAAATTCAATCAAGATCTCCTCGGGCGCAGCCGATCGTATCGGCAACGCCACCGATCCCGATCGAGCGCAGAAAATGCGGGATCAATGGTAAATGTATGGCTCCTAAACGGTCAAAGAGAGCGGACGAGCGGGCGCTAATCGATCAGTTGTCCGTATCCTGCGGTGGTGGAACGGGGATCTTGTAGTACTGGATCCCTTCCTGTTTGAGGACTTTTTCTTCCTCCGGGCTGCTCACGCCACGGATATTCCTCGGTTCGGTAACCCCGTAATGGATTTTCAGGGCTTCCTTAGCAAAATCAGAGCCGACGTTGTCGAAATTTTTTTCGACAAAATCGACGATCTTCTTGCCGATATCCTCGATCTTATCCTGGGAGGCCGGTGCATTCGGATCGAAGTCGGATGTGCGTTTTATCGCAAAGGTCGATAATATTTTGGAGACAGCCGTTGAATTGCAGACGGGGCATGCAATCAGTTTCCTTTTCTTCTGGTCTTCGTACGCCTTGCCGTCTTCAAACCAACCCTCGAACGAATGCCCGTTGTTGCACTGTAAATCAAAGGCGATCATTGAATTCAACTGCTCCGATGGGTCCGATGAGATTCAGATGAGTTCATGTTTTTATGTAAAAAGGCTACCATATTCATCGGCTGTTTGAAAGAAATTATTGACACCCGGATCTTTTTTAACAAATATAAGGCCAATTTCATTTTGGCCAATTCCGTAAAAACGGAATGGTTCAGCCCCTCAGGCGCCGGGACACGAAATCTTTCACTTATCGAATGAAGGCTTAAGCACGATCATCCTTCTTCGTGCCTTTGCGTCGGGTGGCGGACGGCTGCAACCAAAAACACCGATGGAGATCTTCGATTATGAAATGGCGTGTCATCATCATCGGCCTGATTCTGCTTGCCTCGTCGAGGGGGCCCGCATATGCAGAATCGGTGTATGTAAGTGAGATTATTGAAATCACCCTTCGGAGCGGGCCCGGCATCGACCACAAGGTGATCGCGATGGTAAAAACCGGGCAGCCGCTGCAAGTTTTGGAAAAGGGAGATGAATGGACAAAAGTCCGGCTTGCCAATGAGAAGGAAGGCTATGTGCTCACCCGTTTCCTGACCGACAAAAGGCCGAGCTCGATGCTTTTGGAAGAGATCGATAAAAAATATCAGGCGCTCGAAAAAAAGGCCGAAGAGCTCCGCGAGGAGAACAAAAGACAGCAGGCGGAATACCAGAGCCTGCAGGAGGAGTTTCAACAGAAAGAGGAACTGCTGGCAAAGCTGACGGAGGCTCATGAAAATCTTCGGAAGGATTCGGCGGAATTTTTAAGCCTCAAGACCAACTACAAGAAAATTTCTACCGAATTCAACGAGCAGACCCAGCGCACCGCACAGCTTGAGGAAGCCTACTCGAAGCTTCAGAAGCGTCAAATCTTTCGATGGGTGATCACCGGCGCAGGGATTCTGCTGATCGGCTTTCTGATCGGCATGAGCTCCAAACGCCAGCGCCGAAGATCTACTTTGCTGTAGGCGCCTAAAGATTGAAAAAAACGGCGCTTCGATCGGAAAAGATGCCTGCAAACATGGGGATTGACACAGGACTTTTCGGCATTAAGTTTATGCAGCAATTTTACCCCGAAAAGCCCTCAGAAATCCGGGTTGAGGAATGGGTTCGAAAAGAGATTACTACCAGGTTTTAGGAATCGGAAAGAACGCGGGAGTGGATGAGATGAAAGCCGCTTACCGCAAACTGGCACTCATGCATCATCCGGACCGGAATCCCGGCGACCAAGAGGCGGAAGAAAAATTCAAGGAAGCGGCCGAAGCCTACGAGGTTCTCCACGATCCGCAGAAGAGACAGATCTATGACCAGTTCGGCCATGCGGGCCTGGAAGGCACGGGATTTTCCGGCTTCGGCGGATTCGAGGATATCTTTTCAAGCTTCAGCGACATCTTTGAAGACTTCTTCGGGTTCAGCACCGGAAGGCGATCGAGATCCCGAACCCAGCGGGGCGCCGATCTTCGATACGATCTGAAACTCAGCTTCATGGAGGCTGCATTCGGCTCGGAAACCGAAATCGAAATCAACAAGATGGAGAAATGCACGGTCTGCAACGGCAGTGCATGCGAACCTGGAACCCACCCGGAAAACTGCCCCTATTGCCAGGGTACGGGTCAGGCCACAAGGACTCAGGGGTTTTTCACCGTACGAACGACTTGTCCGAACTGCCGGGGAATGGGCCAGACCATCCCCCATCCGTGCACAAACTGCAAAGGTGCGGGGCAGGTAGCGGTTCGGAAAAAAGTTTCCGTAAAGATTCCCGCCGGTGTGGATGACGGTTCCAGACTGCGGCTCACCGGAGAGGGGGAAGCGGGGGAATATGGCGGTCCGTCGGGGGATCTGTACGTTTTCCTCCATGTAGAACCGCATGAATATTTCAAGAGGGAAAACACCGATGTCATCTGTCAGGTTGAACTGTCCATGGTCCAGGCAGCCCTGGGGGACAAAATCTTGATTCCCACCCTGAACGGAAAAAACAGCCTGGAGATCCCCAAGGGGACTCAGCATGGAGAAGTGTTTCGGATCCGGGGAGAGGGAATTCCTTCGCTCAGATCAGGAAAACGAGGAGATCAGCTCATTCAGGTGATCATCAAGACCCCCACGAATCTGACAAAGAAACAGGAAGGGCTGCTGAGAGAGTTCGCAAATCTTGAGTCCGGCAAGATTACCAATAAATTGAAAAAAATCCTCAAAAGCAATGTCGAAAGTTTTGTCCGCTAACACTTTCCGACGGGAGCTCCGATGTTCGAGCTGAGGGTGGTCACCCGATTCGCTGCAGCCCACCAGTTGAAAATGGTGGCGGAGAAATGCGAAAATCTGCACGGGCACAACTGGAAAATCGAGGTATATATCGCCGGCGACTCGCTCAATTCCGCAGGAGTCCTGATGGATTTCGGCGAAATCAAAAAACGGGTTGCCGAGGTAATGAAATCGCTCGATCACCGCTTCCTCAACGAACTGGAATGCTTTGAAGGCAATCCTTCTTCCGAACGGATTGCCGCATTCATTGCGCAAGCGCTTCAGCAAAGCTTTACCCAACCCGGAGTGCGGATCCGCCGGGTGACTGCCTGGGAATCGGAAGACGCTTCGGCAACCTACTATCCGACATAGAGTGCTCGGCTTTTTATGACCCCGGTTGCAGACAAAGACGCAATCATCCGGCTCTTTCGCGTCCACAAACGGTACCGGGGAAAAATTGCACTCGTCGATGTCACCCTGGATGTTTCCAGAAATGAAATCCTGTTCGTCACGGGCCCAAGCGGTGCAGGAAAATCGACGCTGCTGAAAATGATGTATCTTGGGGAGCCGGCCAGTGAAGGCCAGATTCTCATCGACGGGATGAACGTCTCCCGGATCCCGCGAAAAAAGATTCCATATCTTCGGCGAAAATTCGGCATCATTTTTCAGGATTACAAACTGATCCCGACCAAGACGGTCTATGAAAACATCGCTCTTGTTCTGGAAGCTGCAGGACAACCCTGGCGTATCATTCGGAAAAAAGTCGACAGCGTCCTGAGGACGGTGGGGATGCAGGAGCGGCGGGACTCTTTTCCGCCGAGCCTGTCCGGCGGAGAGCAGCAGAGGATCGCTGTAGCCAGGGCGGTTGTCGGCGATCCCAAGATCATCCTGGCCGACGAACCGACCGGAAACCTCGATGGAGAATCGGCAGAAATCATCCTGAACCTGTTGACAGCCTTCAACAGGCTCGGCGCAACGGTGGTCGTGGCCACACACGATAAGGAAATGATCCGCAAAACCGGCGGCCGGGTCATTCAACTGAAGGAGGGACATCTGGTTCATGAACTCAGGGACCAGATCGATTCGAGCGTATCGAATTGAACTCGAAAGACACCCGCCGACAGGCATTCCAACCAGCCGGTTGCCTACCCCGGATCGAATGACGGTTGATTTTTGAGGCTCGCCCTGTGGACACAAGCTCCAAATGATGATAAATTAGCCGCTTCTCCTAATTCAAAAAGATCCCGGAAAAAGATGATAAACCACTGCCGGAGGGCTGCTAAAGACATCCTGAACCATCGGTACCTGAACTCGGTTTCGGTCGTGACCATTTCACTCTCGGTGCTGATTGCCGGGGCGTTTATCCTCTTTTTCGTCAATGCGAACGATATCATCTCCTCCTGGCAGCAGGGGTTGCGCATCATGGTATACCTGAAGCCAGGTATCAGCGAACCGGCGCTTTTAGATTTGAGGCACCAAATCCAGTCCATGCCCCAGGTTCAACTCTTCACCTATATTCCAAAAGATGAGGCGCTTGAAAAGCTTAAGGTTCAGATGCGGCGCCAATCGGCATTGTTCGAAAATTTAAGGGAAAATCCTTTGCCGGATGCATTCGAAATTCGGGTGGCACCGCCTGCAAGCAGCGCGGAATCGATCGAATCGCTTGCATTGGAAATCGAGTCCCTGCCTCCTGTCGAAGAGGTGGAATACGGACAGAGATGGCTGGGGCAGTTTATCCATATCATCAACCTGTTTCGGCTGGCCGGATATACGCTGGCCGGTCTTTTTTTTATGGCCGCACTCTTTATCGTAGCCAATACGATTCGTTTGATCCTGTATTCCCGGAGGGAGGAAATCGACATCATGCGGCTGGTCGGAGCCACGGATGGATTCATCAAAGCGCCTTTTTTCATCCAGGGCACCCTTCAGGGGGCGGCAGGAGGAATCCTCGGTTTGATCGTTTTATTTATTGCTTACGCCTTCATCTCGTCAAATCTCGGACCGGGTCCGGTTCTTGGTTTCTTTCAGATCCGGTTTTTATCACCGGTTGTCTCGGTCGGTGTCGTGCTGAGCAGCATGTTTGTCGGCTGGTTGGGATGTTATCTTTCGCTAAAACAGTTCCTGAAATCATGAAGATCACCGCAGGTCTCCTGCTGTTGATTCCGTGCTTGCACTGGGCGTTGAGAAACGTCGATGCGAACGAAATCGGCGTTGTCACCGCCTTGAACTTGAATGTTCGCTCCGGTCCGGACCGGAGCGCTCCGTCGATCGAGGTGCTCCAGCGGGGAACCCGAATCAAAATCCTGAAGCGTCATCCCGCGGGTTGGCTGGAAATCGAACAGAACGGAGGAACCGGATTCATTCGCGACAGAAGGCAGTATATTCGAATCGAATCCGGAGAAAAGCGCTCACCCCGTGCAGAAGACGATGGAAAAATAGAGTCGGTGAAGAAAGAATCGGAGAACATCCTGCAGGAGATCGAAAAAAGACAGGTCGAGGTAAAAGCGTTTGCCCGGGAAGAAATGACCCTGATCGACGGCCTGGATGAAATCGATATCCGCTTGTCCGAGGCCCATAAAAAGGCGGGCCAGTTTCGTTCCGAGCTGGCGGCACTGGAAGTGCGGATCGAAGAAACAACGGAAAACGTAAGAACCCTGTTGAAGAACATCGAGGCCAGCCAGCCCTACATCTCAAAGAGGATTTGTGCACTTTACAAAATGCATATGCTCGGGAAGATGCAGATTTTGGCCTCGACCGACTCCATGTACGACTTCTTTATTCGCAGATCCGCCCTCGAAAGGATTCTCGCTCACGATGAGGCGGTTCAGAAAAGTCTTTTAGAAGGGAAGCGGCTGCTCTCGGATCTGCTGGAAAAACTCAATCGACAAAAAGCCGAAAAGATCGTTTATCAGGAAGGATACGATCATCAAATCGCTTTTATGTCCAGGGAAAGGGTGAAGCGGCGCAGGTTGTTGTCCGAAATTCAAAGCAGGAGGTCCCTGGAACTGGCGGCCATCGAATCTTTGAAACAGGCCGCAAAGGCTCTTGAGGGCGCCCTGATGTCTTTGGATTCCGAAAAGGAAGTGCTCCCCGCGGGGAAGAAAAAAACTTTACAAAACTCTTTTTCCGCATTAAAGGGAAACTTGGTGATGCCCGTCAACGGAGAAGTCGTTTCCCGCTTCGGATCGTACCAAAGCCCCGAACACAACTTGAAGGGATTTCAAAACGGGATCTATATCAAGGCAGATCGAGGAGAGCCGATTCATGCGGTCTCGGGCGGAACAGTCGTCTTTTCGGACTGGTTCAAGGGTTACGGTAATCTCATCATCATCGATCACGGCAGCGGGTATTTTACCGTTTATGCCCATGCCCTGGAGCTGTTCAAGGGAAAAGGGGACCCCGTGGAGGCCAGCGAGGTGATTGCAACAGTCGGCGATTCAGGGTCGATGGCCGGAGCCCGGCTCTATTTTGAAGTTCGTCACCGCGGCAAGGCAATAGATCCTCTTGCATGGATGCGGCATGGATGAAACTGAAAAATTTTCAATGTAGAATGTCCAATGCAAAAGGTAAATATGGCATGATACTTGGATATTGGAAATTCTACATTCTAAATTCCAAAGGAGTGCAGTATGCGTTCGAAACAAAAAAGATATTCCAGACTATTTCTGATCGTTGCAGCGACGATCCTCTTGACGACCGTCGGGTCAGGCTCTTATCGGAATCTTTCCGCTACCGGTGAAGAGACTTACAAGGGGCTGAAGCTGTTTTCGGATGTGATCGATCTGATCGAAAACAACTATGTGGACGAAGTGGCGACCGATACACTGGTTCAGAAGGCCATCCAGGGGATGGTTCGGAGCCTCGATCCACACTCCTCCCTCCTACCGCCCGAGGCTTTCGAAGAACTGCAGGTAGACACCCACGGAGAATTCGGCGGCATCGGCATCGTCATCTCCCTTGAAAACGGACTGCTGACAGTCATCTCTCCCATTGAAGGAACTCCCGCGTACCGGGCCGGCATTCAGGCCGGAGATAAAATCATCAAAGTCGATGGGGAATCCACTCAGGACATGGAGCTGTGGCAGGCGGTCCGAAAAATGAGGGGAGCCAAAGGCACGACGGTGGTTATCACGATCGCACGGGAAGGCAGCTCGAAGCCGGTGGAATTCAGTCTCGTTCGAGACCTGATTCCGATTGAAAGCGTCAAATGGCTTTCTCTCAAATCGGGCTTCGGATACGTTTGGGTTACCAATTTCAGGGACAGCTCCACCGAAGACCTTCTGAAGGCGCTGCAGGTTTTGGAAAAAGAAAACGGAAAGCTGAAGGGTCTGGTGTTGGACCTTCGGGACAATCCAGGGGGGCTTTTGAACCAGGCCGTCGAAATATCGGATCTTTTTCTGAATAAGGGCGAAATCGTATCCATCAAGGGGCGGCAGCAACGTCATACCAAGATTTTCAAGGCGCATGCAGAAGAAAAGGACAGATTGTACCCGATGGTGGTGCTCATTAACGGCGGCAGCGCAAGCGCTTCTGAAATCGTCGCCGGCGCGCTTCAGGACAACAGACGCGCCATCATTCTGGGGACAACCTCTTTCGGAAAGGGATCGGTTCAAACCGTTGAACCCCTGAGGGATGGCTACGGCCTCAAATTCACGATCGCAAGATACTACACCCCCAGCGGCCGATCGATTCAGGCCAAAGGAATTGAGCCCGATATCGTCGTAAAAAGCCGGTTGCTGGATGAAAAAGGCGAGTTGACGGAAGAAAAGCTCCTCAAGGAAAAGGATCTGAAGAATCATCTCGAAGGCGCGCCGGGTCAGGAAAACAAAGAAAAGACGGTAGTCCCCAAAGAGGAACCCAAGGAAAAGTCCAAGGACAACGGGGCTGAGACCAAACGACGGGAGGCTTCCCGGCATGGGCCGTTAAACCTTGAAAATCTCCAGTCGGACCACCAGGTCATGCGTGCGTTGGAGATACTGACGAGCTACGATCTTTTCAAGGACTTCAGGGTTCAGCAATGAAACGGGCGGATCGACCCACGGCAGGAATCTGATTGAAAGCGATTGCCGCCGCTGTGGAGGCGAAATGCAGGAAGATGCACATACAACGGCACCCTGCAGGAAAACCGCAGAACAAATGAAATGACAAAAAGGCCGGGGCGGTCAAG
>QZKK01000004.1 GCA_003599475.1 Desulfobacteraceae bacterium | reverse complement strand
TTGAAAATTTCCAAATCTACATGAATTCCCCTATATGGATTGTCCATGGGATTGATTAGATTCGGAATACATACTTACAGACGCTACAAAAAGAGAAAGATGCCGGATAAAACAGCAGGACGGCACCAGCGGTACAGTTTGTCTTTTATCGACTCGGGCTCGTGTTTTTAACGCCGAAAGGGCGGCCGCGGGCTTCTTCAGGGTATTGCCCATCACAGGAAGCGTTTTCGGATCCGACTCCGTTTTCTCGTCAAGTCAACATGGAAATTGCTGATATTGGAAAATGTTGAATTCCGAACCCGGGTAATGTTCGGATCCGGTAAAATGAACGAAGAAGAAGGCGGTAAACCCGGATCGAGCGATCCGTAGATCCGGTGACAAGGTTGCGTAATGAACAAGAAGCCCTCCTATGAGACCTTGAGAAAAAAGACCCGCGAACTCGAGAAGGAAGTCTCCAGGCTCAGAAGTGAGCTTGAAAATCGGGAAGTTCTCGATGCGATCTTCAATTCGATCTCGGATGCTGTAATCTTTGCCGATACGGACCGCATCATCGTTTCCGTAAACCCCGCCGTAAAAAAGGTGCTCGGCTACTCGCCCGAGGAGCTTAAAGGGAAAAAAACCGAAGAGCTCTACGTCAAAAGAACCGATTACGAGGAGATGGGGAAGAGGCGCTTCAATCCGACCATCAATCATCCGAACCAGATACTTGAGGTTCGCTATCGGCGAAAGGACGGCTCGGAATTCGAGGCGGAAACTCTGGGGGTCATGGTCAGGGACGCCCGGGGAAACCACATCGGATTCATCAAGATTCTTCGGGACATCTCGGAAAGAAAGAAGTCGCTCGATCAGATTGAAAGCCTTGCGAAATTTCCGAACGAGGATCCGAACCCGGTCATGCGTGTATTGCGGGACGGCAGCCTGGTTTACGCAAACCCGCAAAGCCCCCCTCTGCTTGCGGCTCTCGGCATCGATGTCGGACAACATCTTCCGGACAAATGGCCTGAGTTCATCGAATCGGTGCTTTCCTCCGGAAAGCCGGTCGTAAAAGAGGTCATCTGCGGAGACGTTACCTATTCACTCGTGTTTGCTCCGATTTCGGTTCCCGGTTATGTCAATATCTACGGACAGGATATCACTCTTCGAAAGAGAATGGAGACGGCGCTTTGGGAAGTAAACCGGCAGTTGGCCGAAGAAGTTCGCGAGAGAAAACGAGCGGTCAAAAAAGTCAGGGTTCTCAACAAAGAGCTGGAGAATCGGGTTTCCGATCGCACCTATGAGCTCTGGCAAGCCAATGGAGCCCTTAAGCTCAAGAACAGGCAGCTCAGCCGGCTGGCATCCGAGCTGACGCTGACAGAACAGCGGGAACGCCGCCGCCTGGCGGAGATTCTTCATGACAACCTCCAGCAGCTTCTGGTTGCCGCCAGGATGCGGCTTGAAATGTTTCCAACAAGGAAGCTAAAGGACCCTGCCCTGTACATCCAGCAGACGATCGATCTGATCACCCAGTCGATCGACAGCTCGCGCTCTCTGGCCGTCGACCTTTCGCCGCCGACTCTTTTCAAAGGGGGGCTCTCCGCCGCGCTTAGCTGGCTCAGCCGGTGGATGCAGGAAAAACACGGACTCACCGTCGAGCTCGACAAAGGAGACGGGCTCGACATCGGGCGTGAAGACGTTTCCATACTCTTGTTTCAGTCGATTCGAGAGCTGCTGCTGAATGTGGTAAAGCACGCCGGAGTGAACTCCGCCCGGGTCGCCATCCACGACAGGGACGGATTTCTTCGGATCGTGGTCAGCGACCGGGGAGCCGGTTTCGATCCCCAGGATATCCGGGAAAATAAAGATCAGGAATTGGGAGGGTTCGGACTCTTCAGCATCCGGGAGCGGCTTGAGCTGATGGGAGGAAGGCTCGAGATCGAGAGCCTGCCCGGCAAGGGGGCCGAGTTCACCTTGATCGCCCCGCTGCAGCGCAACCCCCCGGCCGCCGGCCGCCGGGAAAAAATCGAGGCGGCAAAGGATTGTTCGGAAGCAGCGACCCCCCAATCCTTTTCCGCCTGCGAAAACGGAGAAAAGATTCGCGTCCTGCTGGTCGATGACCATGCGGTGATGCGCCGGGGACTTTCCAACTTGCTCGATATGCACTCGGATATCGAGGTCGTGGGAGAAGCCTCGGATGGAGAAGCAGCCGTTCGGAGCGCCCGGGAGATGCAACCCGATGTCATCCTGATGGACATCAGCATGCCCAAGATGAACGGGATCGAAGCCACCCGCGTCATTCATTCGGAGCTTCCGATGATCCGGATCATCGGATTGTCCATGTTCGAAGAGCCCGACATCGCTGCGGCCATGGTCGCGGCCGGAGCTTCGGCCTACCTGCCGAAAAGCGGCGATACCGATGCACTGCTGGCCGCCATACACAGGACAGGAGTCTTTTACCGCCTGCAGGAGGTCTTGCATTAGTTCAAGTTCGGGGCCTTCAGCGCATTCACTCTTTTATCTTGAACTGAAGATCGAGCGATATCGAGGGGAGATGAATTCGAAAGCTTTCGATCGAAACCTTCGAATCCCGGTACTTTTCCTGGAGTTCGAGCATCTTGTTGAAAATGATCTTTGCCGTCTTTTCAACCCTTGCGGTCAGCCTTACGTACTGCCGGATGGCTTCGACGGCCTTGGGGTCGAGTTCAAGGGTGGCGTCATAGAGGCGGATCGGATATCCTCCGGCCTCGGCAAGCAGGGTGCCCTCCCTGTAGAATACCCCCACCTTATTCGGGCGTGCGACGCCGAATGACCGCTGCTCTTCGCCCTGCACCTTCAAGACTTCGACAACAAGAGGCGGATTCGAGGTTCGAATCTCGATGATCGAGGTCTGTATGACGGTAATGACCTTCGCCTGGCTCATGCTCAGCTTCTGAATCTTTGTCTCTTTGGCCAGACTCCAGGCATCCAGTATTCTGAAGTCGAAGGATTCCGTTTGAAATTCTCTCCGGGCGTTTTCGGCGATCAGGTTGATTTCGGCGAGATCGGTGGAAAGGTTGTCGAGAAGATGCTGCTTGGGGTCCTCCTTTGTCAGGTTGTAGCCGTTTGAACATCCTGCAAATAGAAGCAGCAGGCATATCAGGAACCGGTCGAGGTATTTCATACGGAGAAGCTCCACAAGCAGTATTGAGCCGACAAAAAAACTTATATCGGAACCGGGTGAAAGAATCAAGCAAATCTGCGGCAACATACAATTTTTGGGGAGCCCCGCAAATTCCAGCCGGCAATTCGACGGGATTTGCCGGAAACGACTCTCTCCGGCTTCACCCGGAGGTCGCTAAAACCCGGGCCTCGTCGGTCATCCATACGCGATGGCCGGAAGCCAGAGAACGAGCTGCGGCCAGAGAACGATAATCAGCAATCCGAGGAGCTGCAACACCACAAACGGAACGATTCCTTTGTAGATATCGAGCAGCGCCGTACCTTCCGGAGCGACTCCCATCAGAAAGAAGAGCGAAAAGCCCACCGGGGGAGTCAAAAAGGAAGTCTGCAGGCAGACGGCCACCAGGACGATGAACCAGACCAGTTCCGGATTTTCCACTACGCCGTAGCCGTTTACATGAAAACCCAATTTCGAGACGACCGGCCCCAGCAGCGGCAAAATGATCAGGCTGATCTCGATCCAATCGAGAAAAAAACCGAGAATGAAGACCAGCCCGAGAATGATTGAAAGAACGCCGTAGGGTCCAAGAGAAAGTCCCGTGAGCGCCTTCTCGAAAACCTCGTCCCCGCCCAGCAGCCGGAGCACCAAAGCAAAGCAGGTGGCGCCGATAAAGATACCGAAGATAAAGCCGAGCGACTTGAAGGTGCCGATCGACACCTCCTTGATGACGTTGAAAGTCAGTTTTCTGTTGAACAAGGCCAGCAACGTAGCGCCGAAAGCACCTACGCCGCTGGCTTCCGTGGGGGTTGCCATACCGGCAAAGATGGAGCCGAGTACGGCAAGAATGAGAGCCGCCGACGGCAGGATGGTGAGAATCACATTGAAAACCATCCGGATTCTGAAAGCCTGCCTGTCCGGGGAAAGCGGTGCGGAAACAGGAGAGACGATCCCGACAAGGAGGATATAGATGATGTAAAGAGCCGCAAGGATGAGACCCGGAATCATCGCTCCCATGAAGAGATCGCCGACCGAGAGGCTGAGCTGGTCGGCCATAATGACCAGCATGATGCTGGGTGGAATCAGAATTCCGAGCGTTCCCGAGGCGGCAACGGTTCCAAGCGCAAGCGTCCTGCCGTACCCCTGGTTATACATGATCGGAAGCGATAAAAGCCCCAGGAGCATCACCGACGCCCCGACGATTCCGGTAGAGGCGGCAAGGATGACCCCGATTAAGGTGACCGTGATGGCGAGTCCGCCGCGCACCCTCCCGAACAGATCCTGCATGGAATGCATCATCTTTTCGGCAATCCCGGAGCGGTCCATCATCATCCCCATGAAAATGAACATGGGAATGGCCACAAGCACCCAGTTGTCCATCAACTTGTAGATCCGGTTCGCCACCATCCCGATCACCGTATAGTCGATTCCGGTAATGGTCCCTAGATACATGTCAGAAAGATACCCGACCAGGGTAAAGAGGATGGCGACGCCGCCCAGGACAAAAGCGATGGGAAAACCGGTGAAAAGCAGCCCGATAAAGGTGAGAAACATCGAAAGAACCAGGATCTCGTTTGCTTCCATCGCTTACTCCTTCCGCCTGGAATCCTTTTTGAGAAATGAAAAACTGCATAGAAGGCGTGAGGCTGCGGCCAGCCATAGAAGAAGCATCCCGACAGGAATGAAAGCCTTCAAGGCCCACCGGCAACAGAGTCCCATGGGCGCATCCGATCGTTCCCCCAGGCTCCAGGATGCCTGGAAAAAATCCAGGCTGTGCAGAAAAAGGATCACCGCCATGGGAAGGAGCAGGCAAACGATTCCGAAAATTTCGACTTTCTCTTTGGTGCTTCTGGAAAAACGGGTGTAGAAGAGGTCCAGCCGGATGTGGCCGTCGTGCACGAGCGTGTAGGAAACGGCGACGATCAGCATCACGCCGTAGAGATGAAATTGCAGCTCCTCAAGAATGACCGACCCGAGGCCGAAGGCGTATCGGAGGATTACTTGAGACATGATCACAAGGATGAGCACGATGTTAAGCCAGGAGAAATATCTGCCGATCCGATCGATGAGCTTGTCCACGAAAAGGCAGGCTTCGGGCTTTTCAGATTGTCGATTCTCGGCGGCCATCTTATCCCCCATTTGGAGCTCCTTCCCTATTGGCTTCAATGAGATTCCGGACGATTGAGCGGTGCGGCACAAGGTCTTGCCCGGAGCCGACCCCTGCGCCGCGATCCGCCCCCCGGCTATTTTTTGCAGTTTCTGGGCAGGAATCCGTTGGACTGCCAGTACGCATAATCTTTCCGGAATGCCATCAGATCATCGAAGGCCTTCTTGAATACCGGATCTTTTTCACACTGTTCCTTTGCAACCTCCTCCCAGGTCTTCTGGAAAAGCGCAAGCATCTCATCCGACCAGAACATGTTCTTTACACCGTTTTTTTCGATGTTTTCTCGGATGACCGCCCCTTGTTCGTATTCGCCCTGCGCTAGGGCGTTTGTCATGGAGGCCATGCAGGTGATTTCAACGATCTTCTGCTGGGCCTTGTCCAGGGAGTTCCATACATTTTTGTTGAAATAGACCGGAATGATGGTAGCCTGCTGGTGCCATCCGGGAAAGTAATTGTACTTGACGAGCTTGTGAAATCCGAGCCGCTGGTCGATGGCGGGGGTAGAAAACTCGGTGGCATCGATGACCCCCTTTTCAAGCGCCGGGAAGAGCTCTCCGGCCGGCATCAAGTTAACCGACATTCCGAGTTTCTGCATCATCTGGCCCCCGAGCCCGTAGAACCGCATCTTGAGCCCCTTAAAATCCTCCACGGACGCGATCGGTTTCTTGAACCAGCCGGCGGTTTCGGGCGGGATGATGGTTACCGGAATCACCTTTACGTTGAACTTTGACTCATCATATACCCACTGGTGGAGTTTGGCGCCGTTGCCGTGATAATACCAGGCCATGTATTCGGCTGCCTCGGGACCGAACGGGATGGATGAAAAGATCTGGCCGGCGGGTATTTTCCCGGCGAAGAATCCGTCACCGGCAATGCCGGCGTCGATTTTTCCGGCCGAGACGGCATCGAGGATCTCAAACGGAGCCACTAGTTTCCCTGGTTCAAAGATTTTGACGTTGATGTCTCCTCCGCTGACCTCATTGAGCTGCTGCGCCCACCATGCAGGATTGATTCCAAGGGTAGGCAGATTGGCTCCATATGCCTGCTGAAGCTTGATGAGGACCTTTTTTGCATGGGCGGCAGGTGCGGCAATCGCAGCAATGGCCGTCAACAGGATTACAAACATGAAGGCACGGGATTTTTTCATAGCGATTCTCCTTTCAGGATCGGGTTGATAGTGACGGACCGGATGGAAATCGAATGAAATCGAAGACGCCATCACCTCCCTTCAAGGGATCAATTTTGAAAGGAACTTAAAGGAACTAAAACAGCAAAAGGATTTCTGAGAGTGGGGCAGCATTTCCAATAGAGCAACCGTTAGAGGATGTCAACCGGCAATTCTCGGGGAACTGAATTTTTGGAGGCCGGATATAGGTGCGGAGGAAATTCCTGGTGTTTTGGGGCTGAGTTTTTCGAACACCCCGCTCCATCATATGGAGATGACGTCGTTTTACGTCTCTGAGTCCGGCAGCATGCCCATCAAATGGTACATGCTGTCCAGCGATCCGCCGTCGACGACAAGCGAATGGCCGGTCACAAATCCCGCCTCTTTTGAGCTTAGAAATACCGCGGCATTGGCGATTTCATCGGGGCCGGCGAAACGATTCAGCGGAATGGCCCGTTTCCTTCTGTTCAACTTCTCTTCCGAGTCGTATATGGACATGAACATGGGGGTGGCGGTCGGCCCCGGGCTGACGGCATTTACCCGGACGCCGTAGCGGGCCCACTCGACGGCCATGATCTTGGTCAGAAGGAGGATTCCCGCCTTGCTGGGGCTGTAGGCACCCAGGTGGATTTGCGGGGCATGCCCGGCAATGGATGCGATGTTGACAATGCTTCCGCTTTTCCGGGAGATCATCTTCCTTCCGGCCGCCTGGCTGCACAGAAAGGTCCCTTTCAGGTTGACCGCAATCACACGGTCCCAGTCTTTCTCCGAAACATCTTCAATGGGTCCTCGGACAAAAACGCCCGCAGCATTGACCAGAATGTCGATTTTGCCGAATGCGGCAATCGCCGAGCCCACCATCTTCTCAACCTGAGATTTGTCCGAAACATCGAGACAGAGGCTGGATGTTTTTCTCCCTTGGGCGGATATCTCTTCCGCAACTTCCCCGGCCTTCCGACCCAGCACGTCGGCGACCATCACATCGGCACCTTCCTTTGCAAAAGCTTCACAGACGGCTTTTCCGATCCCTTGTGCGCCGCCGGTCACAATGGCCGCCTTTCCCTCAAGCTTCATGGCGTTTTTTCTCCCCGCTGATCGATATTTCTTTTTATTGTCGAATTCGCAATCTACTTTGGTTTGGGAAGCGGCATCCGCGCCGTCAATGCACCGTCGACCAATAGGATCTCTCCGCTGATATTCCTTGCAAAGGGGGATGCCAGAAAAAGAACGCTGTATGCCACATCTTCGGGCAGCGTCATCTGCTTGAGCGGAATCGCTTCGGTATATTGCCGGAGCAGCTCCGGGGTGTTGAGCCGGACCCTGGCCATTTTGCTGTCCACAATCCCGGGGGCTACGGCGTTGACGGTGATACCCATCGGCGACAGCTCCACCGCCATGGATTGTGTCAGCATGTTGACTGCGGCCTTGGTAGCGCCGTAAAGGCATCTGTTTTCCACAGCCAGCTTTGCGTTCATGGAGCTGATATTGATGATGGTCCCCCGCCTGCGCTCTTTCATGCGCGCGGCCACCTCGCGGCTGACCAGAAACATTCCCATGACATTGACCGAGAAGGATTCTTTAAAATCCTGCCGGGTGGTTTCGAAAAAAGATTTCCGGCAGAGCACACCGGCTGCGTTGACCAGGACATCGATGGGGCCGAAGCGCTGAACGGCATGGTCCACGGCCTTTCGGATCGACGATTCGGAAATCACATCCAAACTGCAGGCAGCCACCCGGGCCGAGGTCAATTGTTCTGCATGTTTTTCGGCGCTTTCAACATCCAGATCTGCAATTACAACCCTCGACTGCTGTTCCGCAAAGCTCTTTACGATGGTCCGACCGATATCTCCTGCCCCGCCGGCAACAAACACCACCTTGTCTTCCAATCCGAAATACGGCGTTTGATCCATCCTGCTTATCCTGTCTACAAAAGCCTGTGTTCGGACAGAATTTCTACGACCCATCGGCACGCATCGGCGCAAACAGACGGACATTTGTCGTCATGCCCCCCGGCTGCCAGAAAGGCATCCCTTTCTGTCCAGATGTCGTAGAATCTTCCGAGTATCCGGGTCTGGATAAGTTCGCATTTTCCGCTGCCGTACTCCGCTTCAAAGCGTTCGACCAGCTCCTTTGCCAAGCGGAAACTATCGAACCTCTTGCCTTCGGGATCGGCAAAATTCTCGTATTCCCTTCCCAGAAAGGTGCTCAATACCATAATACCGCCGGAAAGCGCCCCGCAGGTATTGCCCGTAAGGCCCCCGCCTCCGGCAAGGCCTGTGGCGGCCTTGAAGACATCGTCGCCGATACCGTTCAGAACTTTCTTGAAGGCGCCCACAACCGCCTGGGAGCATCCGCCATACTTCTGCTCGTACAGATAGGCCAGCTCCGCAATCTGTTTTTTGATTTTTTCAGTTTCGGGTTTATCCATGTGCAAACCTTCTCCTCCTTCTTGCGGTTACCCTTTTTTACCATCCGCCTTCGGTATCGGTATGATCTGTACGACGAGGCTGTCGTTTTGCGTGAAGATGCCGGAGATCTCAAAATTAACGGTCACCGAGTTTCCCATTAATTCGGCTGCAACCGGATCGATATCCTTGATCTCGAAGGGATACTCGACGCCACTGAGGCTCAGAAAGAGCGCGGAGAGCAGCGCTTCCCCCTGGGTCTGCTTTTTATCCGCTGCCGAATCGACCATATGCGGCCGGATATATAAGATCCCTTTGTCTTTTTCGTACCGAAAGGAAGCCCGCCACCGGATAGCCAGGTCTATGTTACCGAGTGCGACACTGGCCATGCTGTTTCCGATCTTCGCTTCATATTGGACATCTTTGCCGCGGATTCGGGGCGAAAAAAAAATCTGGTCGTCTTTGATCTGGATGTCATCGATCGATTCGATTAAAAAAGAACCCTTGAAGCCTTTGCCGAGATCGATCTTGTAAGGCAAAATCTTTCCGGCAAATGCGGCAACGCTCTTGGCGGGAACGACGATTGAGACGTTGTCCTCACCGGTCTGGGCGCCGGCGGCTGAGATCAAGAGAAGAACGAATATTGAGCAGGGCAAAAGAATATTGAATCGCTTCATGTCAGAGATTCCACCTGATGGTCGAACACTTCCAAGCTAAAAAGTCACGATACTCCTCGCGACTTCCCCACGCTCGAGCGCTCTGAAGGCCTCCTTGATTTTTGCAAAAGGATATTTCCGGGACAGCAGCTCATCCAGTTTCAGCTTCCCGGCTTTGTAGAGTGCAATGAGTTTGGGAATATCGATCCATGGCCGTGAAGAACCGTAGACCGATCCTGTCAGGATCTTTTCTTCGAACACAAGCGTCATAATCGGCACCGAAACTTCGGCGTCCATGGGGGTGACACCGACACCGACAGCCATGCCCCGTTTGCGGAGCGAATCGTAGGCCTGTCGAAGGATTTGCGGATAGCCCACCGCTTCGAATGCGTAGTCCGCACCTCCGCCGGTAAGTTCTTTGATCCTTTCCACCGGATTATCCTCCGAAGCATTCACCGTATGCGTGGCCCCGAACTGCTTTGCAAACTCCAGCTTGTTGGGTAAAAGATCGACGGCGATGATCTTTTCCGCACCGGCGATGGCGGCTCCCTGGATCACATTGAGGCCGATCCCGCCGGCGCCGTAAACCGCAACCGAGCTGCCCGGTTTCACTTGTGCGCAGTTGAACACGGCTCCGACTCCGGTGATCACTCCGCATCCCAATAGAGTAGCCGTTTCCAGCGGAAAGTCGCTCGGAATCTTCAGGGCTTGTCTCTCGGGCATAACGGAGTACTCGGAAAAGCAGGATACTCCGGCAAAGTGTTTCAGCTCAAGACCGTCCAGGGAAAAGCGTGTGGAGCCGTCCATGAAACGGCCGGTCATTCGGATCTGGGTGCCTTCCGGGCACAATGCCGGCCGGCCGGCGCTGCAGTAGTCGCAATGGCCGCAGGAGAGCCGCCAGATCGGAATAACGGGATCGCCTGGTTTCAGTGAGGTCACCCCCGGTCCGATTTTTTCGACGATTCCCGATCCTTCGTGCCCGAGAACCGTCGGCAGCGGTGCCATGAGATGACCGTTGATGATATGCAGGTCGCTGTGGCAAACGCCTCCGGCAAACATCCGCACCAGCACTTCTCCCTCCTGCGGTTCCGAAACGTCGATCTCGTGAATTTCAAGTTCCTTTCCAGCTTCAAATAAAATGGCGGCTCTCGATTTCATGAAGAATCCTCCTCTCACTTCGGCATGCTCACGGGGGCAGCCGTTGCATCGGATGGTTTCGGGTGAGGAATATGATTTGTTCGTATAGAGATTTACATGAAAAGTGAAATCGGTGTCAAGAATAACCAAGCGGGACTCCAGAGTCTTCAATCGCAGGATTGACTTTCAATGCTCGATTTCCTATACCGCTTGGATAAAACAGGGAAGGAGGAGACCCATGCAAGAGATTCGGATCGATCTTTACAGCGATACGCATACGAAGCCCACCCCCCGGATGCGTAAATTCATGGCAGAGGCGGAAGTCGGAGACGAGCAGGAGCGGCAGGACCCCACCGTAAACCTGCTGGTCGAAAAGGTCTGCCGTCTTCTCGGAAAGGAGGATGCCCTCTACCTTCCGTCCGGCACCATGTGCAACCAGATCGCATGGCGCATCTACTGCCGGCAGGGAGATGAAATCCTCATGGATGAAACCGGGCACACCCGCCATTTCGAAACCGGCGGGCCGGCGGCCCTGAGCGGCGCCGTGCTCTTTCCAATCCATGGCAAACGGGGCATCTTTACAGCGGCGCAGCTCCAGCAGGCCGTACGCCCGAGCAACCCACATTTCCCCCGCTCGCGGGTCGTGCTCGTCGAGCAGACCTCGAACCTGGGCGGCGGCACGATCTGGCCGATCGAGACAATCGCGCAGGTGTGTGCGACTGCAAAGAGAAACGGGCTGGGAAGACATATGGACGGGGCGCGCCTTCTCAACGCGGTTGCGGCCACCGGAATTTCGGCCGAGACGTACGCCTCGCATTTCGATTCGGTCTGGATCGATTTCAGCAAAGGCCTGGGGGCGCCGGTCGGTGCGGCGTTGGCAGGAACCAAAGAGTTTATCGAAGAGGCGTGGCGCTGGAAGCATCAGTTCGGAGGCGCCATGCGCCAGGCCGGAATCATTGCCGCCGGAGCCGTCTATGCGCTGGAACATCATATCGAAAGACTGTCCGAAGACAACGAAAACGCCGGAATTTTTGCCGACGGCCTCCGCGGAATCGACGGGATCGCAGTCGAGCCGGTAGAAACCAATATGGTCTTTTTCGATGTGTCCGGGCTGGGGGTGACCGCGAAATCTTTCAACGACAGTCTGATCCGGTCGGGGGTACGGGTATCGACCATCGGAGACTCGCGCCTTCGCGCAGTCACCCATCTGGATGTCTCCCGATCCCAAGTGGAGGAGGCCTCATCCATCGTGCGCAAGGCGGCTGAAGAGATCCGGCGGGGTGGATCGTTTTTTTGACCCGCGGCCCCTTTACTTCTGCTTCTCGAGCGTGTTCCAGCACGCCCACTGGCAGTCCTTCCCGTGCAAATCGAGCAGGTCCGGGTTCTTGCAGGTGGTCGAATAGAGCTTGAAGCTTTCGCCTTCCCTGCGCCACTCGGTCAGGAGCTCCGCCTCTCCGCGCTTCTCCGGGCAGGTGATCCTGCATATTTTCCATCTGGAGTCCTTATCCATTCGATTCCTCCTTTCGGGTTTCGTGCTTCAATCCGACATCAGGCGCTTGGCCAGGTTTGCAGCCTCGCCGGCATCCGCTGCATATCCGTCTGCGCCGATATCTTTTGCGAACTTTGCATTTACCGGAGCCCCCCCGACGATCACTTTCACCCGCTGGCGAAGCCCGTTTTCCCGGAGGGCTTCGATGACCTTTTTCATCTGGGGCATGGTCGTGGTCAAAAGGGCTGAAAGCCCCACGATGTCCGGGCGGAAGTCTTCTACATGGTTCACAAAATTTTTAACCGGCACATTGATCCCTGCATCTTCGACTTCAAACCCCATCCCGCGCAGCATGATGATGACGATATTTTTGCCGATGTCATGAAGATCGCCGAAAACGGTCCCGATGAGGATTTTTCCCTTCACCTGCCGTTTTCCTTTGGATAGATGCGGTTCGAGCAGCCGGGTGGCCTCGTTCATGGCTCTGGCGGACAGGAGGACTTCCGGAATGAAGACCTCTCCGGCTTTGAACCGTTCTCCGATCGCTTCCATCGATGGAAGCATCGCCTGGTTGAGGATATCGTCTGCATCCGCACCGGTTTCCAGAAGATCGGCGATATGCTTCACGATCCGGATGTGGTCGCCGGCCGTCACATCCTGCTGCACCCGGACGAATTCTTCCGGAACCTGGAATGCGGCTGCAGGGGCCCGGTTCTCTTTTTTTTCTTCCGGCAGCGGGACCGGCCGGAATCCGCCCGCCCGGATGGGGAGAAGACACTCTTCGGCAATGCGCTCTCCCAACTGCACCAGACGGCTGAACACGGCTCCCGGCGGGGTGGAGTCGGCGATTCCGAAGATGATTCGTCTTCCGGGGGCAACGGCTTTGAACAGGTCATCCACATAGGAAATGAAATCCAGCTCGGACGTGCTCTCTTCCAGGAGGATGCTGGATGGGATCCCGCCGAAAACGGTCAGTTTGTCGCACCACCTGGCGTAGTACTCACCGATACGGACCTTGGTCATCGGATAGGGGCAGACCGATTCCGCAACGTGCATTCCGGATTCGCGGATCAGATCCATGAGCCCTCTGTTTTCTCCGTCGCAATGGCAGGAGACGACGATATCTTTGGGGCCCAAGGCATCGGCGGCTTTGCGGATCCACGGGAGGATGTCTCTTTCAAAATACGTGGGGAATGTGATCATGTCGTCGAAATTGGCTCCCCAATAGACGGCTTCGGCAGGGCTTTCCCCCACGATTTCGATGATCCGGTCGAAAAAAGGCCCGATGCTTTCCGCCAACCTGCGGATCTCTCTTTCGAAGTCCCTGTAGTGGAAAAAGAAATCGGTGGCATCGATCAAGTACTTCTGGATATGGTGCATGGGCGATGCGGCGCGGCCGGCCATCGTGAAGGCGACCCCGTCTTCTCCGACTTCTTCCTGGAGGCTTTTGAAATCCTGCCAATCGGGGTAAAGCTCGAGATGCTCGAAGATATAACCGACCGGTCCGTAATCGGCAGGGCTCTTGATCGCGTACTCTTCGATACTGAAGGCCGAGACACCCCCTCTGCGCATCGCTTCGGTGTAAAGAACGGTGGTTTGGACCGTGCCCTTCGGGGTCCTGTAGGCGACCCTTGTCCGATCCCCCTCCCTTTGTACGTCGATTTCGACATCTCCGGTGAACCGGTATCCGAATGCCGTCTCTTTGTACGTTAAAATACCGAGTGCCCAGTGCAGGTTGTCTTCCGGCTTCCGCGCTTCCTGGTAGGCCGGATTGATCTGATGCAGCGCCCACCCCTCGGTTCTTGCCACCTGAAAGGGGTGGGTGAAATCCCGGTATTTGGGAGGGAGCGTTCCGGCAGCCCGGTTTGCCGAAAACCAGAGGTCCAGGCGGGGTGCAAAAGGGATGACATCCGGCATCTCCCCCCGCAAGGCCAACAGCATCCGTTGTCTGTTCGTCATTGAATCATCCTTTACGATCGGTCGGTCGACGCCGCCGCAGCGGTGGTAACGTGAATCGAGGCGATCCTGCCTTTAGACCATATATATTCGAAAGGATGGAAAAGACAAGAAATTTTGAGCGGGAAAATGATTCGAGACGGGCAAGATGACTCCCTATGCTTGGAGATAAACCAGGAACACACGGAGATGAGCGTCCGTGTGTTCCGTTTATTCCAGGTCAAGGAATCAGTAGATCGGACCTCTCGGGTTTTGGGGCCAGTAGAATTGATCGTACTTCTGCGGGTTTTCCCGCCTTTCCCTGCGAGCCTGCTGCGACCCTCCTGGCATAATCTTCGGTTGTTCCGGAGCCTTTACGACGGGCTTCTCCTCTTCTTCCGGTATTTCGATGAACTCTCCCTTGAACAGGCTCAGCCGAAGAGATTCACCAGGCAGGATGTTGACGGTTTTTTCTGCTTTTTCTATGGACAGGGTATGTTCACCCGGTTCGACTTCCACGGCCACCGGCGTCTCGCCGATCTTTTCTCCATCCAGCATCACTTCCAGGTTGGGAGGTTCGCTGAAAACCGCCAGTTCACCCGGTTTTTCCTCTTTCCCTTCCATGCTGTGCGTCGGTTCGACCAACCCCTGTCTTTCCTGGCCTTGCCTTTCCTGAACCTTTTTCTCCGGAATCTTTCTTTCTTCGCTTTGTTTTTGCTGGGGTGCTTTTGCGGCTTTTTCCTGGGCTGCAGAGATTCCGCCGTTAAACAAGAGCAACATCGCACTTACCGCCAGCGCGGCCAGGGCTTTCTGGGTCTTCATGGCTCCCCCTTTGCATTATGCGTGATATTACGCATAGTTTAGGGATTGTCCGCTCTTCTGCATATGGGGTCGATTGTGTATTTATCGTCGAAAGGGCGTACACGCCGGGAAGCGGATCAGGACAGCTCCAGTTGAACGACGTGCACTTTGCCGGTATCTTTTTCAACGATCTGCAAACGAAGCTGTCTTGCAGCCGACGCTTCGGCAGGAAAAAAGAGGATGCCGTGGGCCAGGCTCTTTGGTCCGATCGGCTTGTTTTGCAGGGATTTTTCCTGCAGATCCGTGGTAATGGACCGCCTGGCATCGTCTGAGGTATACCCCCCGACGCCTCCGATGACCGCCCCGGTTGCAGCCCCTGCCGCAGCCCCCCTGCCGGCGGCCGACCCTACATCCCCCCCCGTCACGATACCGATTGCAGCTCCGATGATAGATCCTGCCGCAGCGCCCAGCAGTCCCTTGTAAGCCCCCTCCTTTGCGATCTGCCCGGTTTTGGAGTATTTGGTCGCTCTCTCGTAAGCCGTGCGCGTGCTCAGGACGGTCCACAGATTCCTTTCTTTGTCTTCGAGAAACGTCTGACCGCCGTTGATTTCGAGCTCATGATCTCCCAGATTGTCGATTACGACCTGAACCGGCAGCATCCCCGAGCCCAGGATATCGAACCCGAAGGCCTTCTTGGCTTCCTCAGGGTCATCGAAAGCCTTGGCCGCAAGCTGTGCGCCGGCGGCACTCGCCATATGCGCATGCGCGCCGGGCATCTTGAAGGCGACCGGCTGCTTCTTGTAGGCGGCGGAACAGCCGGTCAAAGCCATCATCATGGCGAGCATCACGAAAAGAGTCTTCTCTCGCTTCATCTTCGACCTCCATCTGCAAAATACGTATTTCATCACTTACACAGGATACAAACGACGTGCCGCTGTTGTCAACAACCGGGAAATACACAATCGACCCGATCGCCGGACCTGTAAAATCTCCTTATCCTAGCGATTACAGCATCCAGAAACAAGCTCAGCCGATGGCCGGCGGCCAATTTGATCAAGGTATGAAACTTCTGCCCATTTTTCCCCCTCCCGCAACCCCTCCCACCCGGGAAGGGGAGCTTTTGATTCCCTCCCCCTTCGATGGGGGAGGGCCAGGGTGGGGGTGATTGGTGAAGTTTCATATAAGCGCCGCCGCTGGCCACTGGATGCTTGATGCTGGATTCTGGATGACTGAAGCGGCCAGTTTGATCGAATCAGAAACTGAAGATAAGAACGCTGAACACTGAACGCTGAACACTTTGAAGTTTCACACGAGCGCCGCCGTGCCGCTTGCGGCATTTGATCAAAGAATGAAACTGTAACGGTTTTGGTCATTCGGATTTCGATATTCGGATTTCGGATTTCATATAGTTTCTAACAAGGAGGAATCTTCATGCTTAAACCGGCCGTTGCTTTCGGCGCCGCTCTGGCAATGATCGCATTCAACTTTTCGGACCCGGCCGCCGCGGCCGCGTTTCAGTGCCCGCCCACGGCCAGGGACAGCGAGGGGCCCTTTTACAAACCCGGCGCTCCGGAGCGCTCTTCGGTGGGGAAAGGGTATCTGCTCGGGGGGGCGGTCCGCTCCGCTGTCGATTGCTCGCCTATTCCGGATGCCAGGATCGAGTTTTGGCTGGCTGGCCCCGATGCAGCCTATGACGATCGATACCGCGCAACCGTTTTCCCGGACCCTTCCGGCGATTACCGGTTCGAGAGCCATTTTCCGCCGGGCTACGGCAGCCGGCCGCCGCATATCCACATCCGGGTGACTGCGGGGGGTTACCAGCCGTTGATTACCCAGCATTATCCCGAAGAAGGGAAATCACAGAGAAATTTCGACCTGGTGCTGATTCCGGAAGGGGTAAGCGAACCCGCGGCTTAGAAATCAGACGTCAGAGGTCGGTGGTCGGAAATCAGAGGTCGGACGCGCCGGCCCGGCTCGAACTCCGGCCTGGCGAGGTCTCTAAACCCGGATTTTTACGCTGACTGTTTCATTCCGCTCAGTTTTTCAACGAAGGGAAGATCGGCGGCAGAGAATTCGAATCGGCTCAGTTGATCGAAGCGCACCCACCGGTATTCCGCATGGACCTTCGGTTGAATCTCGCCTCCGGTCCAATCGGTTCGATAGGCCAGAAGCCGGATGGAACCATGTGCATAGGGGCAGACGCTTTCGCCGATGAACTCCCCGACCGAGACTTCGATGCAGAGCTCCTCCTCCATCTCCCGCTTGAGGCATTCCTGCGGTGTTTCGCCGGCCTTGATCTTTCCGCCCGGAAACTCCCACTGTCCGGCCAGGCGATCGCCGGCTTTTCGCTTCGCAATGAGTACCTTATCCTCCCGGATCAGGATGGCGGCTGTGACCTCGATCATCGGATGCCTCTTTCAGGGGCATCCTCTTCAAACAGCGCTCTCATATCGGCTGGGATCCCATCGGATTCAATCGTTTCAGGAAGCGCTTCTCCCGGAAGCGTCAGGGTCAGGCCATATGCATGCAGGGCCAGCCGCTCGAAATGGAGATTCCGGCTGAGAAACGCGATGGACCGGCGGGTGCCGTAGCGCCTGTCTCCGGCAACGGGATGGCCGGACATTGCGGCATGGCGTCGAATCTGATGCATCCGGCCGGTCAAAGGCTCGAGCTCGGCCAGCGAGTAGTGAGCGCTTCGAGCCAATACCCGGTATCGCGTGCTGCACGGGAGGAGCCTGCCGCCGCCCTGCGGGTCGTTCCGTCCGGCCGCATCCGGTGAAAGAGGAAAGTTCCAGATGCCGCCTTCCTGTTCTGTTTCCTGCAGGAAATGACCATGGAGAACGGCCCGGTAGATTTTCTTGACGGTGCGGGATTCGAATTGCCGTGCCAGAAAGGAGAGCACTTCCTGCCTGCAGGCAGCCAGAATCAACCCGCTGGTGGATCGGTCCAATCGGTTGACCGCATGGAACCCGAACTCCGGCGTAAAATCGTGTGCCTGCGCAATGCAAGGACGATTGGAAAAGAATCCGTTCACAAGTGAAAGCAGGTCCGCCCCCGGTTCGTTGTGCACACTGAGGCCCGCCGGCTTGTCGAGGATCAGCCACCCCGGACCGCTCCGGATCACAGGAATGGAAAGGCCTCCGGCATTTATCGCAAGACTGTTCATTACTTCCGGAATCCTGCGCTCCCTTCCCCTGCGTTCCGGTACATCCTGGCTTTATTTTGAAGATCGGCCAATTGGGCGTAGATGTTCTTCTTTTCTTCCGCCTTGACTTCCCTTGCCGGTTTGGCCGGCTGCCCCAGCACCAGCATCCCTGCAGGAACCCTCGCTCCGGCAGGAACCAGCGCTCCTGCGCCCACGATCGCGCCTTCTTCCACGACGGCTCCATCCAGCACGATCGCTCCGATTCCGACCAGCGCGCCTGCTTTCACCTCGGCTCCATGGAGGCAGACATGGTGGCTGATCAGGGCTCCCTCCACCACGATTCGATGGCCCTTCGGCGCTTCCAGGAGACTAAGATCCAGTACGGCGCTCCCCGCACCGATTAAGATCTCTTCTTCGTCCGCGCGCAACACGGCACCCGGCCAGATGGACGCCTCATCTGAAATGGATACCCTGCCGATGAGACGCGCCGATATATCCACGTAAGCGCTTTGAGCGATTTTAGGAAAATGGCCGTCAAAAGGCGTGATAAACGCAGATCTTTCCATCCTGCACCTCTCTTCAGAACACGCGATTTTGGTGTGAACATCGAAAATTCGAATATCGAAATCCGAAATCCGAAACAATACCAAAATTCCAATGTTCAAAATTCAAAACAAACCAGGTCCCAAGCCGTGGTTCTTCCGTTTTGGTCCTTCGTATTTTGGTCATTTGGATTTGTTTCGAGTTTCGATATTCGTATTTCGGATTTCCATATCTCCGGTGAATGGGTCAAATTTCGATTGCCACTCTTGGAAACAGAACCGAGATACGGTATTAGACATTGAACCGGATATTGAGGATGTCTCCATCTTCGACAACATAATTTTTTCCTTCCAGGCGGACCTTTCCCTGTTCGCGCACGTTTTTTTCAGACCCGAGGGCCGCCAGATCGTCATAGCGGATGCATTCGGCCCGGATAAATCCCCGGGCAAGATCCGAGTGAATGGTGCCCGCCGCTTCTACCGCCGTTTGTCCCCTGACGATGTTCCAGGCCCGAACCTCATCGGGGCCGACGGTAAAGAAGCTGATGTAGCCCACGAGATCGTAGGCGATCCGAGCCAGGCGGTTTCGTGCGGATTCTTTTATGCCCATGTCTTCCATGAACAGCTTCTCTTCCTCGGGATCGTTCAGACGGGAGAGCTCCATCTCGAACTTTCCCGCGAACTCGATCGCGCGATTTTTCCTTTCGATCCTTTCCATCAACTCCGGATTCCTGCCGAACCGGTTTTCCTCAGAGTTCAACACCACCATCAGCGGCTTCTGCGTCAGGAACTGGAATCCTCTGAGCATCTTTTCCTGTTCTCTGTCCATCTGGAAGTCTCGAACCGAATGCCCGCCGCTCAGGTGTTCGATAATCCGCCGCAGCAGCTTTTCTTCCATTTCGAGGAGATGGTTCCGTTTGCCTCTCTTATACGCGAGTTCGATGCGTTCGAGACGGCTTTCCGATAGGATGAGGTCCGATATGGACAGCTCCTGGACGATCTTTTCGATATCCGCCTCGGGGGACGGAGGGGCTCCGGCCGCATCTTCGAAATGGCGAACCACCACAGCCAGTGCATCCGCACCCTTGATCGGCGCCAGAGCGGAGCCGGAAAAGGGAGAACCTTCCGAAGCGGCCGCCCAGTCGATAAACTCGATCGTTGCATATGTGGTTTTTTTAGGGCTGTACATGTCCGAGAGACGACTCACCCTGGGGTCCGCCACTTCGACCACCGAAACGTGCGATTCGGCCGTTTGGCCGGTGTAAGTGGAAACCGGGGAATTCGACCGTGTCAATGCATTAAAGATAGTGGTCTTGCCCGAATTCGGCAAACCGATCAGTCCGATCTTCATGTTGCGTCCTCCAATAAAAAAGGATCCGGCCAGCCGCCCGGACATGCAGGCACAATGGCGCGAATCGAAAGGATCCGGCCACAGCTTTTCCAGGTGTCAGGTGCCTAAAAAAATAAGCCACCCAGCACTCCCCGGATGGCCTTGTTATCCGATGTCGACGTCTATTTTCTGATCTCGATCCAGTATGTACCCTTATTCACGTCGTAGTATTGATCGACCGGGTAATCTCTTGTGGGGTCCAGGTTTAAATCCATCACGATTCTCAATTTGCCGGAATCTTTATGCAGGTAGGTCCGGACCTGGCGAATCAGCTTGCCATTCACCGGGATCCGGGTTCGACCTTTCCATTCCGATACATTGAAAATATCGATGACGATTCTCGGTTTTTCGCCGTCGATATCGAACGTTTTCGGAACGGAGAAGCCGTCTATCGAGACCCGCAGCCTTTCGCTCGAATCCCCGATTTCGAAATCGATCCCGTGGACGACGACCGTCTTTCTGTCGCCGCCGGCTCCGGTGGCCGCATCTCCGGATGCGGGCTGGCCAGGATCCGCACTCTTGTCCGGACCCGATGAGGGATCCAATGCCGGTTCGTCGCTTTTTTCTTCGGCGGCTTGCGGCTCGACGATTCCCCCCGGTTCCTGCAATCCGGCAAGCGGCGGTGAAGGACCTCTCTGTTTGCGCCAATTCCTGGGGCTTACGTATTCGGCTCCAAGAGACCAGATCCCCCTGCCTTGGCTGTGGGCCTGTTTTTCGGCCTCCCGCAGTGAAGTCGAGTCAAAGCCGGGCGGCGTCTTCACGGAGTCGACCTCCGCAAGACCGGCTTTCACGATTTCGACGCCGATGTCTTTGCCGTCGATTAGAACCGCGCCGAGCACGTTGTTTTCGATGTCATACCCGAATGATAAAACATCCACATCCTTTTGGAAAACCAGTTGGGAAAGGTACCGCCGGGATTCCTCACTGAAGGGTTGACCCGGAGACGTATCGTCTCGATTCTCGGGGGCATCGATTCCAACCAGCCGGACCGACAAAACAGCCCTTGAATCCTCCACCCGAAGCGTATCTCCGGTCAGGACCTCGATGACCCGGTACTGTCCTGCGTCCGCGGATACTGCAGAAGAGATCCAAATCTGCAATGCAAGGATCGCTGCGGCTGGAACAGAGGGCTGGAACCGGCGTTTAAGAAATGAAGACAACATCGCATTCATTCCACTGGTGGCGTTTCATTCATTGATCGTGCCCCTGAGCGGTTCCGAATCCGGCTTTATCCGTTCGCGATACCGCTTCATTTCCGGAAGTTCTCGACGGCACGGAATTTCCCCTGAACGACGGAACATTGGAATGATGAAGCCTGGGATCGGTGCCCCATGCCTGCGCACCCATCATTCCGCCATTCCATTATTCTCACCTTCCAATTTGAGCGAAGTTCCTTAAGTACAGGAAAAAGCCTGATAAGTAAAGAATATTTTACAGCGGAGCCTCCGCATAAAGCCCGGGTAAGCCGCAGAATCGTGCGATAGAGAGGAGCTTGACCGTCCGGGCTTTTGGAGGCATCCTTTCCCTATGAAACTCATCGTCGAATGCTACGCCGGGTATCGCGGCGAGGAGACTCCCAGAGGCTTCCGGATGGGAGAGCGCAGGATCGAGGTCAGAGAGGTTCTGGATCGTTGGTTGGCTCCGGACCACCGCTACTTCAAGCTGTTCGGCAGCGACAATGCCGTCTACATCATCCGTCACAGCCTCGACAGCGGGGAGTGGGAGCTTACATTTTTCAAGCAGGTTCTCGAAGACCCCGGGAGCGCGTAGACCGGACGCTCGAAGACTCGGGAAGTCGGTGGATCAGCAGAAGAGCCGCAAGAGGAACCAGCGCCATCCCGCTCAGAACCGGCCGCATGCCGAAAAGGTCGGCAAATTTTCCCGCAACCGGCATCAGGATGCCCGCAGTGCCCAATGTAAGCCCCATGATGATGCTGGATACGAGGGCTCTGCCTTTCGGTGCGATCTGCTGGGCCAGCGCGACGGCCGGAAAAAGGGTGGCAAGATTCAAAAATCCGAATAAAAACGAAAACGGATAAACCGGCCACCCGCTGCTGTAGATGAAGAACAGGAAACACGGAGAAGAGAGGCCGAAGGAAATATAGTAAATCGGGCGAAATCCGATGCGATCCGCCAGAGGCCCGCAGGCCAGGGAGCTGACTGCCCCACCGATCGTAAACAGCGAGATGATGCCGCCGACAGATACCAGCGAATGACCTTCGGATGCGTAGAGCACGGGCATGAAGGTAAGCGTTGCCTGCTCCAGGAAGGATCTCATGACAGCCAGTCCCCAGATCGCAAGAATCGGTTTCCAGACGTCTCCGATGCTTTCCCGAACGGAGCCGAAGAAGTTCTGCTTTCTCGATACCGAAGCCGGCGGCACCGGAAGCAGAATCCAGAGTACGATGAAGGCGGCGAGCCCCGGCAGGATGGTGTGCGGGAGGCGGTTCAGGCCGAAAACGCTTACA
>QZKK01000147.1 GCA_003599475.1 Desulfobacteraceae bacterium | reverse complement strand
TGATCGATCGCGATTTTCAAGCCTTCCAGCAGGTGGGCACGCTCTTCGGCTTTTTTCAGATCGTACCGGGTGCGCCGCAGGATGATTTCCTTGCGGTGCAGCACGAAGAGCTCGAGCAGATCTTTCAGCGAACAGAGCTGGGGGCGGTTGTTTACCACAGCCAGGAAATTGATGCCGTAGCTGACCTCCATCTGGGTCATCTTGTACAGCTGATTTGTGATGACTTCCGAAACGGCCTCTTTCCTCAATCCGATGGCGATCCGCATCCCCTGTCTGTCCGATTCATCACGGACAAAACGTATCCCTTCGATCTGCCTGTTTTTGGCCAGAAGGGCGATTTTTTCGATCAGCTTCGCCTTGTTGACCTGATAAGGAATCTCGTTGACGACAATCGTTTCCCGGTCGGTCTGCTTGTCTTTTTCCATCAGAATCCGGGCGCGGATGCGGATGATCCCTCTTCCGGTTCGATAGGCATCATAGATTCCAGACCTGCCGTGAATGATCCCTGCTGTGGGAAAATCCGGACCGGGGACCAGCTTGAAGAGCTCCTCCTCCCGGATGTCCGGAGCATCGATTACGGCTTTGATTGCCTCGCAGACCTCCGCGAGGTTGTGCGGAGGAATATTGGTGGCCATCCCGACTGCGATGCCTGAAGATCCGTTGATGAGCAGGGACGGAAACTTGGCAGGCAGTACGGAGGGCTCCGTCAACGATTCATCATAGTTGGGCACCCAATCGACCGTATCTTTGTCCAGATCCTCCAGCAGTTCGTGAGAGAGGCGCGTCATCCGGATTTCGGTGTACCGCATGGCGGCAGGCGGGTCTCCGTCCACGGAGCCGAAGTTGCCCTGACCGTCCACCAGGGTGTATCTGAGGGAGAAATCCTGAGCCATCCGGACGATGCTGTCGTATACGGCGGCATCTCCATGCGGGTGATACTTGCCGATGACATCCCCGACGATTCTGGCGGACTTCTTATAGGGCTTGTTCCAGTCGTTTTTCAGCTCCCGCATGGCATACAGGATTCTGCGATGTACCGGTTTGAGGCCATCTCGAACGTCCGGAAGAGCTCTGCCGATGATGACGCTCATCGCGTAATCGAGATACGATTTTTTCATTTCGCTCTCGATGCTGATCTCCGGAAGCTTGTCAACTTGGGCCATTCATCCTCCTATGTTCGGCCGGGTATCATATACGGTCTTGCATCACATGCTGCGCTTCTGGGTCTAGGGCCATTCGGGGAGTGAAGATTGTCCTCTCGGGACTCCTTTTCGCTCGGCAAAGGGACTCAAACGATTAATTTTTTCAGGAGAGGGCGGGCCTATTTGCTGAAAAAACCGCCGGCGATCAGCAGAAGCAAAGTTTCGAAGATAAATACGGGGGTGTAGCTTTCGAAGGCCGCATAAAAAATACCGCCGCCGACGATGGCAGGTACACCGAGAAAAATCAATATGCCCAATTTCCTGCTGATATCCATCGGTTCAAACTCCTGGTCGCTGGGTGATACGTTCAGCCCTGTTTCGCGCTCTTTTTCATGCCCGTTCCGAGAGCATGAGAGCACTTGAAAAATAAGAGCCGATGATACCGGAAACAATCGATTTTGTAAAGCAAAAACAGTAAAAACATCCATCGGGTCATGATCGCTCCAGGATCATCGCCATCCCCATCCCGCCTCCGATGCACATGGTCACCAGCCCTGTCCGGTAGTCCTTCCGCTGCATGTGGTGGGCCAGGGTCACAAGCTGTCTGGCGCCGGTACAGCCGATCGGGTGGCCCAAAGATATGCCGCTTCCGATCTCGTTCGGACGATCGAAATCGATGTGCAGCTCCCGCATGCATGCAATGGCCTGGGATGCAAAAGCCTCGTTCAGTTCGATGGCTTCGATATCGGTCAATTTCATCCTGGCTTCAGCCAGCGCTTTCTTTACCGCAGGCACCGGACCAAGCCCCATGTATGCCGGATCGACTCCGGCCGCAGCGGAATTCCGGATCCTGGCCATCGGATGCAGACCCATCTGCCGGGCCTTCGTCGCGCTCATGAGCAGGACTGCCGCAGCCGCATCGTTGATTCCGGATGCATTGCCGGCGGTAACTGTTCCATCTTGCTTAAATGCCGGCTGCAGCCTCGACATCTTCTCGATATCCGTATCCATCGGTCTTTCATCCGTATCGAAAATCCGCTCCCCGCTCCTTTCTTTGAGTACGATCGGTACGACTTCACGTGAAAACCAGCCGGACCGGATCGCCATTTTCGCGCGATTGTGGCTGAGAACTCCGAGTTCATCCTGTTCCCTTCGGCCGATCCCGTAAGCGGCTGCGATGTTTTCTGCCGTAACGCCCATATGGTATCCATAAAAGATTTCAAAGAGGCCGTCGAAAACCATCAGATCATAGATGTCGCCTGTCCCGGTCACCTCCATCCGGTGCCCCCAGCGCGCCTTGAGCAAGGCCATTGGAACGAGGCTCATGTTTTCCTGGCCTCCGGCGACCACCACATCGGCCTGGCCGCACATAATCGAGGCGGCACCCAAAGCCACCGCCTTCAGCCCGGAGGCACAGACCATATTGACGGTAAAGGCAGGGGTCTCTTTCGGCACCCCGGCATATATCATGGCCTGCCTGGCCGGATTCTGCCCTTGCCCGGCCTGGAGTACGTTGCCCATGATCACTTCATCGACAACCACCGGCGCAAGGGTCTCTTCCCAGGCAGCGTACTTTCGCTCGATCTCAATCAACCCCCGGTTCCTCAGTTTTTCAGGGGAAGCTTTGATGGATCTTGCCCCCTTTGCCGGCCTGAGGCCGGCTTTTTTCAAGACATCCCGAATGACGGATGCTCCGAGCTGAACCACTGGGACATGCTTCAATGCGCCGCCGAATGCACCGATTGCCGTCCTTGACCCGCTGACGATGACGACCTCTCTCATTTTCAATCCTCCTTTTCGCCGTTGACCCCGGCACGGGGAATGCTTAGATATCTTAGAGGAAACGGCAGAGCTTGGGCCGAGCGGTTCAACTTGAACCCGGAACCCGAAATATCACATCGAAGGATTGATGGTCAAATGTGTCTTATTCTTTTTTCCTACCGCAGTCATCCCGGTTATCGCATGATCCTCGCGGCGAATCGGGATGAATATTACGCCCGTCCAACCCGAGCCCTCTCCTATTGGGACGATGCTCCGGGAGTACTCGCCGGCCGGGACCTCGAAGCGATGGGCACATGGCTCGGGATCACCCGGACCGGACGATTTGCTGCCGTGACCAATTTCCGGGAAGGTCAGAAAAGAAAAGAAGGCGCTCCATCGAGAGGACGAATCGTCAGCGATTATCTCGAAGCCCGAACACCCCCCGGGCAGTATATTGAAACAATCGACAAAAGAAGAGATGTCTACAGCGGATTCAACCTGCTTCTTGGAGATCGAGACGGTCTTTACTACTATTCAAATCGGACCCCTCATCGAGCGCATGGTCGGAGCCCCGGCATCCGTAAATTGAAACCCGGTGTTTACGGAATCAGCAATCACCTGCTGGACACTCCCTGGCCGAAGGTGGCAATCGGAAAGAACATGCTTCGCTCGATCATCGAAAAAGAGGAAAAAATCTCCAACGAAGCGATTCTGGAAATGCTTAAGGACGCAACCGCGCCTCCGGATGAAATGCTGCCCGATACCGGCGCGGGACTTGCCTGGGAAAGGATCCTTTCTCCTCTCTTCATTACCAGTCCGGACTATGGAACCCGATCCTCTTCGGTGGTTCTGGTCGATCATGCGGGAAAGGTCCAATTCACCGAACGCTCATATATCCCCGGACCTTCCTGGACAGCCGCTTTTTCGACCGTGGAATACGAGCTTCAGATAACCGGCGGGTAGAGCAAGTGGTCAGAGCAGCCTCAGCATCTCGAAGGAATTATCGAATAGATCCACCACCAGGAGCCGATTGCGGGTCGGTTCGCCTCTCTTCAGGATGATCTTGAGCACCTCCGAGGCCTCGAGGGAGGAAAGAAGGGTTACCGCATGGGGCAGGGCTCCGAGCGAGGCTTCGGCCCCCCGCATCCTCGGGTCGGTCGTATCTCCATAAATCATCTTCAGGCCGGGGTCCTCCGGAAAGATTACCGTAAGGTGGCCCGAGCTCCCGGCCACTGCTGCAGAAACCAAGGGAATCTTCATTCCTTTCGCAAATTTTTCCAGCACCCTTCGAGTCGGCAGGTTGTCCAGGCAATCCACGGCCACATCAGGATGCCCCAGGAGCTCCGCGCTGTTTTCTTCCGTCAGAAATTCCTGGCGAGGGAAGACGGAAATCGAAGTATTGATCTCTTTCACCCGCTCGAAGGCTGCACGCGCCTTCGGAAAGGCAAGCAGCGCCTGTTTGCTCAGAAACTGCCGATTCAGATTATGGTCCTCGAAGCTGTCGCCGTCGACGAGATAAAGCGTGCCTACACCGATGCGGGATAGGATTTCCGTAACACCGCCGCCGAGTCCTCCCAGTCCGACGATGCTCACCTTCGATTTCAGCAGTGCGGCCTGATCCTGAAGGGAAAGCGTTTTCATGTTCCGGGCGTATCTTTCCGGGACGATTCCCGCTTCGAGCGCGGCGATTTCAATCTCTTTCCCCGAAATGCCGAATTCGGCGGAAAGGCTGGAAACAGTAACCGTCGACAGGCTCCGGTATGGATCTCTGTCAGGAAACGTTTTTTGAATCGATCGGTTCACGACTGCATCGATGATATTCTGAATCAAATCAACCTCCCCCTACCGGTGGAAAGATCCCCACCCGCTCTCCGCCGGAGAGAACCGTCTCAAAGGCGGCTTTTTTCCCGTCGATAAATATCAGTTTGACTTCAGTTTCAGGAATTCCGATCTTTGATAGAAGATCTCTGACCGTGATGTCTCTATCCAGTGCAAACCGATCGCTTTCGGCTTCCGGGAGAAACCTTTTCAACGTGGCGAATAATTTCAACTGGATGCAGGTCTTCATGATTATCTATTGATTTCTTGTCGATCTCGTGCCACTAAGGGTTACGAACCTTTCCGGACGCAGTTTTTCAGGGTGTACAGCATACATGGCATTCGGGAGCTCTCCATTACGGCATCGGACGGGAGTCGCTTCGATTTGAACTTCATCGCCCGGCAACCGTGTGGAAATTTTTCTTCCCAGGTCACGTAATAGTGTGCACACTTATGGCAGTCGATCCGTTTTGGATTGTCCATCCTGCAACAGGTAAAGGGAACGTCTGTTTTTTGGTGAATCGATTTCGACTTTCTCTGATTATAGTCGATAGGGTATCATTTTCAATCAAAACTTTGTACGCCGCCGCTGAAAATGCTCCAACGAATCCTTGCACGAAATAAAAAGGCATTCCTCCGGTACAACCAGTTCAGAAAAGCCGTATTCTCCGAGCTGAGCCCTGAAGAAAGCGAAATCATCCTGTATCTGGTACCCTGGCTCCTTTGCGTCAACCATTCTGCCTGTCCGGGGTTCGTGCCGGAAATGACCGGGCGCATCAAAATCTACAACATGGACAACGATCCCGAAATCAGAAGGCGGGAATCGAAATTCCAGCGAAAATTCGGGATCGACGAGAAGCGCTCTCTGCTGAAAGAGAAGGCAGAGCCTTTCCCCGTTCAAGGTCTCTATACCATCGGCAGTATCGGCACGGCCGGTCAGACGGCCGGTTCCGATTGCGATATCTGGGTCTGTTATGACAAAGCGGACCTCGAACCGGAAGGGTGGCGCCAGCTCAATCAGAAGATCAATCTGATCAAGGATTGGCTGGATCAGGAATTGAAGATGCCGGTCTTTTTTTTCCTTTCCGAAGTATCCGATATCCGTAAAGGCCGCTTCGGCAGCCTGGATTCGGAAAGCTCCGGCAGCGCTCAAAAAAACGTCCTCAAAGAGGAATTCTATCGGACCTGTATGGTCATCTGCGGAAAGATACCGCTGTGGTGGATCAGCTATGATCCGGGCATACCGGTGGATTACGGTGAAGCCGCCGCCGCTTTGGAGAACCCGCACTTCGGCCTGTATGATGTCATCGATCTGGGAAACCTGGCCCGGGTCCCCCACAGCGAGTCCTTCGGTGCGGCGCTTTGGCAAATTCATAAGTCGCTGACCCGTTCGCTGAAGTCGATCATCAAGATGACGCTGCTCGAGATGCAGCTCGATTCGCCTGAGGAGAGTCTTCCCTGCCATCGGTTCCGGAGTTTTGTGCTTTCCGACGAGCCGTCGGCCCTGGTTCCGGATCCGATCGTCTTTACGATGAAGGCCATTTTGGATGATTATCGAAGAAAGAGGCAGCCGGACCGAGTAGATTTTTTAATCCGGTGCTTCTATTTGCGCTGCGAGCTGAAACCGTACGGTAAAAGAGAGGCTTTAAAGAAGCGAATCACCGCCGATCTATTGAAAGAGTACCCGCTCGACATCAAAGAAAGATTGCGCCTCAGCAGATTCCAAACCTGGAATTTCGATGAACAGGTTCAACTCGGAAACCGGCTTTTTCAGTTTCTGATCCGCATGTACAAAGAAATTTCCACTGCCCACAGCGGCATCGCCACGGAAATGGACAAACAGGACTTGAATGTCCTCGGTCGTAAAATTCTGGTGGCCTATCAGAGCAAACCGAACAAGGTTCCGGTGCTTCAGAAACCGACCGGATCGCTCAACCTTTCCGCCCCCCTTTTTGTCCTGGAATGCGAAAGATGGAACGTCTACTCGGGAAAGGACAAATCCAATCTGCTCGTCTCCAATCCGGACGTGATTTTCGATATCGCTTTTCTGGTGTGGAACGATCTTTTCGAAGGAAACGGGATCAACATGGAACCGAATCCCTCGAGCGTCACCCTCCAGGAGATCATCAACCTGGGCAAGAAGATGAAAGCGTTGTTCGGATCCTCGGATGTGTCTCAAGTCTCGTTTCCTGCCTACCACAAAGACCCGGAGATACAGAGGCTGCTGATTACGGTAAGCTTCGAGAAGTCTCCCTGGGAGACGGATATAAACGATTTTGCCGTGGTGTTCAACAACAGTTGGGGGGAGCTGTTCGTCAGAAGGTTCCACTCGCCCGGAGCGCTGCTTTCCTTTTTCAAGAAGACGAGCGCCCGTGCGGATCGTCTCGAAACCAGCTACTACATCCAGCGAAACTGCGCATCCTATGAAAAAATCATCGAACGGACCAAAAAGATCATCTCCCTCTTGTCCTAGCGTTCAGCGTTTACCGAGATTTTATTCCTTCATTTCCCGCCCCTGGCGGGATTCGATGTTCGGTCCATACGGCCGCTCCCTGTACGGCCGCTCCCTTGACATTTTACCCTCTGCCACATACACTTTCCTTAAACAATCGATAAGAACCGCAAATGAAATTTCCCTATCGACAGGCGCTGGTTACCGGCGGTGCCGGATTCATCGGCTCTCACATCGTTGAGGCGCTGGACGGCCTCGGCTGCCGCGTGCGAGTACTGGACAATTTGTCCACCGGCCGAATCGCCAATCTGGAGCCTTTCAAAGACCGGATCCATTTTAAAGAAGGGGATATTCGGAATATAGATTTGCTCATGGAATCGATTTCGGACTGCGATGTCGTATTCCACCAGGCGGCGATCGTATCGGTGCCCCAGTCGGTGGAGGATCCAATCGGTTCGGCATCGGTAAACGAGGCTGGAACGCTTAAGGTGCTGGAAGCTGCGCATCGATGCGGGGTGAAGAGAGTTGTTCTTGCCAGCTCGTGTGCGGTTTACGGAAACAACCCCCAAATGCCCAAGACCGAAGATCTGCCCCCTTCGCCTGAAAGCCCCTATGCCCTTCAGAAATGGGCAGGCGAGCAGTATGCCCGTCTGTTTAAAAAATTGTACGGAATCGATACCGTATGCCTGCGGTATTTCAATGTCTATGGACCCCGTCAGGACCCGTCCTCTCCCTATTCGGGGGTGATTTCAATCTTTATGGCCAATGCCGCCGAGGATCGGTCTCCGATCATTTTCGGTACCGGAAGACAGAGCCGGGATTTTATCTTCGTCAAAGACGTAGTGAAGGCGAACCTTCTGGCAGCCTCCACCGAGCAGGCAGGCGGTTCCGTTTTCAATGCGGGCACCGGAAGATCCGTATCCATCGGCCGGCTCTGGGAGAGCATCCTGCGTATCTCCGGATGCTCCGCGAAACCCCGGTATGAAGCGGCCAGAGCGGGGGACATCTTGGAATCGACAGCCGGAACAGAACTGGCCCGAAAAGTACTCGGGTTCGAATCGGATTATTCTTTCGAACGGGGGCTTGAACTCACGTATCGCTGGTATGAAAAAACGACATAGAGGAAATACACTTGGAAATCGCATTTCGAAGCGTTCTGGTCACCGGTGCCGCAGGTTTCATCGGTTTCCATTTGTCCAAACGCCTGCTTGACGCCGGGTATCGGATCTTCGGTCTGGATAATATGAATGCGTACTATGATACCGCCCTGAAACAGGCGCGCCTTGAAATGCTGATGCGCTATCCCGACTTCTCCTTTATCGAGGCGGATCTCTCCGATCGGAATGCGATGGGCGCGCTGTTTAAAGAAAACGCCTTCGATGTGGTCGTCAATCTGGCCGCGCAGGCCGGTGTCCGGTATTCCCTGAAAAACCCGAATGCTTATGTCGATTCCAATCTGGTCGGTTTTCTCAACATCCTGGAAGGTTGCCGCAGCCGAAAGGTAAAGCATCTGGTCTTTGCCTCCTCCAGCTCCGTCTACGGAGCGAACACGGAGATGCCTTTTTCCGTCCATCACAACGTCGATCATCCGGTCTCGCTGTATGCCGCAACCAAGAAGGCAAATGAACTGATGGCCCATACGTACAGCCACCTGTACGGTCTGCCCTGTACGGGCCTCCGTTTTTTTACCGTTTACGGACCCTGGGGTCGGCCGGACATGGCGCTTTTCCAGTTCACCCGGGCGATCCTCGACCGGAAACCGATTACCGTTTTCAACCACGGAAACATGCAGCGGGATTTTACCTATATCGACGACATTATCGAGGGCGTGGTTCGAATCATGGGAAAATTGCCCGTACCGGATCCCGCCTGGAGCGGAAATCGGCCGGACCCGGGGACATCGTACGCCCCCTACCGGATTTACAACATCGGAAACAATTCTCCGGTGCGCCTCATGGAGTTCATCGCCGTCCTCGAACGGGTCCTTGGAAGAGAAGCCACCAAGGAGTTCCGGGAACTTCAGCCCGGAGATGTGATCTCCACGTACGCCGATGTCGACGATCTTGAAAGGGACATCGGATTCAAACCGAAAACTTCGATCGAAGAGGGGATCCGCCGGTTTGTGAAATGGTACAAGGAATTCTACGGGATATAGGAGGTTTCAGGTGTCAGGTGTTCCAGACTTTTCGTAAAGTAATCCCCGGCTGAAACCTGAACACTGAACACTGAAACCTCTAAGCTGAAGCTCCATCGAAAAAAGAGAGGTGCATTGAATGAAACTGACAGTTGTTGGAACGGGTTATGTCGGAGTCGTCACCGGTACCGGGTTTGCCAACCTCGGAAACGATGTGATCTGCTATGATGTCGATGGGGAGAAGATCAATCTTCTGTCCGGCGGCAAGCTGCCCATCTACGAACCGGGACTGGGAGAACTGTTCCACAGAAACCTCGAGACGGGACGGCTTCGTTTCACGACGGATTCTGCAAAGGCCGTCCAGGATTCGGAAATCATCTTCATCTGTGTGGGGACGCCTTCCAATCGGGATCAGGCCGCAGATCTGACCGCCGTCAAGGATGTTGCCAAGATGGTGGGGCGCTACATGAACGATTATAAAGTGATCGTCAATAAGAGCACTGTTCCCGTCGGGACCGCCGCGCTGGTAAAAAACATCATCAAAGAGAATCAATCTCAGGAGCTTCCCTTCGATGTTGTTTCCAACCCTGAGTTTTTGAGGGAAGGGGCTGCCTTAAAGGATTTCGAGAACCCGGATCGAATCGTCATCGGCACCGACAGCGCAAGAGCGGAAGAGATCATGACCTCGCTGTACCGGTCCAAGGCCAGGACCGGCAGACCGATCCTGGTCACCGATATTCGAACCGCTGAGATCATCAAATACGCCAGCAACGCGATGCTGGCTACCCGGATCAGCTTCATGAACCAGCTTTCTTTCCTTTGTGAAAAAACCGGTGCGGATATCAAGGACGTCTCTCGGGGGCTTGGGTTGGACGGCCGGATCGGAGCCCGCTTTTTGCATGCCGGAATCGGATACGGGGGAAGCTGTTTCCCGAAGGACGTCAAAGCGCTGATTGCCACTCTCAAGGAGTTCGGCTGCGATGCAGACCTTTTTGAAGCGGTCCACCGGATCAATGAAAGACAAAAAACGATCGCAGTCGAAAAGTTGAAAAAAGTGCTGGATATCAAAGCAAGCACGGTTGCGGTTTGGGGGCTTTCTTTCAAACCCAAAACAGATGATATCCGGGACGCCCCTTCCGTCGACATCATCAAAGATCTTGAACGCATGGAGGCAGTCGTTCATGCCTACGACCCTGTCTCGGTCGAAAACGCCAGGAAAGTTTTGCAGAGGACCGTCTTCTTCGATAATCCCTATGAAACCATTCGGGACTGCGATGCACTCATCGTCGCCACGGAATGGGATGAATTTCGGAATCTGGACATGCGGGCAGTCAAAGTCCTGCTCAGAAAGCCGATCGTCATCGACGGCCGGAACATCTACGATCCGAATGAGATGAGGGAACTCGGATTCACGTATCTCTGCATTGGAAGAGGGTAAGAATGTCCAATGCAGAATTTCCAAGGTCGAATGTCCAAGGGGGGAACCAGAGGTCAGAAGTCGGAGGCCAGAAGTCAGATGCCTTCTAATCTTCTGATCTTCTCAACTTCTAAACTTCTTTCCCTCTTTCCCTTGCCCCATGTCCTAACACTTGGACATTGGAAATTCTGCATTCTTCATTGGACATTCCTATGATTCTATCGGGAGATATCGGCGGAACCAAAACGCGTTTGGCCGTCTTCGAGGCTGACGGAGGCATTCTGAATGCGGTCTGTGAAGAGACCTATCCGAGCACGGACTTCAAGAGCCTGGAGGAGATCGTAGGTTCGTTTTTATCGGCGAATCGAAAAGAGATTCAATCGGCGTGTTTCGGGGTTGCGGGCCCTGTAAAAGAGGGCCGCAGCAGATTGACCAACTTGCCCTGGCAGCTCGAGGAGCGCCGATTGGCAAAGCACCTCAAGCTTTCGTCGGTTTGCCTCATCAACGACATTGCCGCGGTCGGCTATGGGGTCGGATGCCTGCGGAGCGAAGATCTGTTTGAGATCAACCGGGGAGCTGATCGGGCAACCGGCAATGCCGCAATCATTGCGGCCGGCACCGGATTGGGAGAGGCCGGTTTGTTTTGGGACGGCCGTCATCACCATCCGTTTGCCTGCGAAGGCGGCCATGTCGATTTTTCCCCTCGAAACGATCTGGAGATGGACCTGCTGCGGTATCTTCTGAAGCAATTCGAGCATGTCAGCTACGAGCGCGTCCTTTCGGGACCCGGCCTTTTGAACATCTACCGCTTTCTGCAGGATGTAAAAGGCGGCAAAGAACCGGATTGGCTCGAGGATGCAATCGGCCAGGAAGATCCTCCCGCGGTCATCGCCCGGGAAGCGCTTGCAGGCAGAAGCGATCTTTGTGAGCGGGCTCTGGACCTTTTCGTGTCCCTCTACGGGGCTGAGGCGGGAAATCTGGCACTTAAGACCCTTGCGACGGGAGGGGTCTACATCGGAGGCGGGGTTGCACCGAAAATACTTGAAAAATTAACCTCGGGCATCTTCATGGAGGCTTTTCTCGAAAAGGGCCGGATGAAACCATTGCTTGAAGCCATCCCGGTGCGACTCATTCTCAATGACAGGATCGCTCTCATCGGAGCGGCCCGCTGCGCACAGAGGGAGGCGGAGGGTATTCCTTAAACCCGAAATTCGGATTTCGGATTTCGTGCTTCGGATTTTACCGCTTCGTTGACTTGCAGGTCCACGACCCGAAGCCACCGCTTTCAGGCGGTGGAGTCTTCACTTTCGATAGTACGCCAAGGCTTCCGGCAGATATTCCTGGATCCGATCGATTCTGGTTCCATGGGCAGGATGCGTACTCAGGAATTCCGGCGGGGCGCCGCCCTGGCTCTTATCGGACATCCGCTGCCAGAAGTCGACGGCGGCGCGCGGATCGTAGCCGGCCATCGCCATAAAGATCATCCCCAATCGATCGGCCTCGGATTCCTGGAGCCGGCTGAAGGGAAGCAGAACACCGACCTGCGTGCCCATTCCGTAGGCGGCCATGAACATGTCGTTTGTCTGCGCCGGATTTTGCGACAGGGCGACACTGAGAGCCATCCCCCCGAGCTGTGTAAGCAGTTGCTGGCTCATGCGCTCGTTTCCATGTTTGGCGATGGCATGGGCCACTTCGTGTCCCATGACAGTCGCAAGACCGGCCTCATCCCGGGTTACCGGCAGAATCCCCGTGTAAACCACCACTTTGCCTCCGGGCATCGCCCATGCATTTACGCTGTCGTCTTTGACCAGATTGAATTCCCAGTTGTATCCCTGCAGGATTTCGGACTGCCCTTCGCGCTTGAGGTATTCCTCAACCGCACTGCGGATGCGTTCTCCGACCCGCTTCACCGTGCCTGACTCCTCCGTGCCGGTAATGACCTCGTTTTTTGAAATGAAATCCTTGTATGCATCCGTACTCATCGCCAGAACCTGCCCCGAAGACACAAGATCGAGCTGCTGCCGTCCTGTAACCGGAACTGTGCTGCAGGAAGCCAGGAAAAGGACAGTCAGACAAATACCGATCCAGCCAGGGATCCGTTTTGGAGTCATATGAGAATCGCTCCTTTCTCATCGAGAATGATACTACTGAATTATGAGACATTCGGCTTTGAACCTGAATAGGCAGAAAGTTGTATTTTCCATGATATTCCTATGTAGGCGGTCGCGCAAGTCCCGGCCTTTCCCAGCCGCAGGACAAGCAAGCCTCATCGAGGTCTAAGTCCTTGGAGTTACGCCGACGACTGAACCTTTTCACGCTGAACCGGGAACGGCCGCTGCATCTTCATGCCTAACATCAAACGAAGCCGAGCAGCCGGCCTCCCTGATAGACGATGAAAGACATCAACCAGGCGGTGGCGGTGCTGTATGTGATGCTGAAAAGCATCCACCTGTAGGAACCTGTTTCCCTTCGGATGGCGGAGGTGGTGGCCAGACAGGGGAGATAGAACAGGACAAAAATCATCATGGAAAGTGCAGAAAGGGGGGTCATTCCGGATTCGGCAAGCGCATTTTGGAGCGCCGCAGACTTGGAGTCTTCTTCAGCCGCATGCAGCACCCCGAGTGTGCTGACGACGATCTCCTTGGCGGCAAACCCGGTAAGAAGTGCAACGCCCCCTTTCCAGTCGATGCCGAGCGGCGCGAAAACCGGAGCGACGGCTTTTCCGATCCGGCCCATGTATGAATTTTCGGCCCGGGCGGCGCGTTCTTTCAGATCTTCTTCTTTCAAAGCCATGTTTCCGGATTCCTTTGCAGGCGATTCGACATTTTCATCGGATGCCCCAATGGGAGGAACACTCGGCGGAGCGGCCCTGGATTGCCGAATATCCGACGGAAAGGCCGACAGGACCCAAACCACGATGGAGCCGACGAGGATGATGCCTCCCATTTTTCTCAGGAAGATTTTGCTGCGGTCCCACATGTGGATCAGGAGGCTTTTGATGCTGGGCGCCCGGTACGGGGGCAGCTCCATGACAAAGGGGGCATCCGCTCCCCGCAGGAGCGTCGATCGGAACAGGCGCCCGGTGGCAATCGACAGCACGATCCCGGCCAGATAGATCAAGAAGATCACCGTTCCGGCCCTGGCGCCGAAAAACGCTCCCGCAAGAACGATATAGACCGGGAGTTTGGCGGAACACGACATGAAAGGGGTAATCAGAATCGTAAGGATCCGATCCTTTTCACTCTCCAGGGTCCGGGCGGCCATGATCGCCGGAACATTGCAGCCGAATCCCATCAGCATCGGAATGAACGATTTGCCGTGCAGACCGATCAGGTGCATGATTTTGTCCATCAGAAAAGCGGCTCTGGCCATATACCCCGTATCTTCGAACAAGGCGATGCAGAAAAAGAGAATCAGTATATTGGGCAGGAAAACGATGACGCTTCCGACCCCGGCCACGATGCCGTCGATGAGCAGATCCTTCAACAGAGAAGCCGGAAGCAGATTTTGAAGCGCCGACGAGAACAGGGAAATGGCGGTGTCCAACCACTCCGTAGGATATGCGCCCAGGTTGAATGTCAAGGCGAACATGGCCCAGATGAAAAAGACAAATATCGGAAAGCCGACGATTCGATTCGTAAGCACTAGATCGATGTTTCTTGAGGTATCCACCCGGTTGCGGGTGGAGGCGGTGTATACCTCTTTGATGATTCCGCTGATGAATCCGTATCTTTCGTCTGTCATGACGATCTGAGGGTCGTCATCGAAGCGGTCGGTCAGGTGAAGGCGGAGCCGCTCGCTCAGGTTCAAGATATCCGACTGAGCCGGTCCTGCAAACTGCAGGATCCTATCGCGCACGATTTTATCGTCTTCGATGAGCTTGATGGCGGTCCAGCGGGTATCGTACGGAAGACTACCGCCGGTCTTCTCTTCGATCAACTGCTTGAGCTCCTGAACGGCGTCTTCAATATCTTTGCTGTATTTCACCCTGCGCCGCATCGGAGCCTGCGAATCTTTCTCCGCAAGCTCGATGCTTTTTTCAAGGAGCGCCGGAATCCCCTGGTTCTTGTTTCCGACCGTAAATACAACCGGCACATCCAGCAGTTCGGAAAGCTTTTCGGCATCGATTTTGATCCCCTGGGAACTTGCCGCATCGGCCATATTCAAGGCGAACAGGATCTTGCAGTCGAGTTCCCGCAATTGGGTGGCCAGGTAAAGACTTCGCTCCAGATTGGTGGCATCGATGATATCGATGACCACATCGGGCGATTCATCGAGAATGAAATTTCGGGCAACGATCTCTTCGATGGAATAGGGGGTAAGGCTGTATGTGCCGGGAAGATCGATGATTTTAAGATCGTAGTCCTGCCTTTTTACGGCGCCCTCTTTTTTTTCCACCGTGACGCCCGGCCAGTTTCCGACCTTTTGACGGGTTCCCGTAATGGCATTGAAGATGGTGGTTTTCCCGGAATTCGGGTTTCCGGCCAGCGCGATGGTCAGCCGCTTCGAAGGCATAAGCGAATCCTACCTCACACTTTCGACCGTGATCTTGGCGGCTTCTTCGATTCGGAGAGAGATATGGTACCCTTTGACGATGAGTTCCATCGGATCCCGAAGAGGCGCGTATTTTTCGACGTAGACTTCGGTGCCCTTCACGATCCCCATTTCAAGAATCCTTCTGCGCAAAATCCCGTCGCCCCCCACCCGGGATATCGTTGCGCGTTGACCCTCCTTGAGTTGGCTAAGCAGCATCGTCAAACCTCTATACTGGTAGATTGGAAAATATACTGCAAACAGGCTCAAAACGGCGCCGGATGGCGGCGGCAGCAATTTCCATTGTAATTACAGGAACGTGTTAACATAATTCCAAGGGCAGCGGTTGTCAATGATCGTCCTTTCAGGGCGGGCAGCAACGCATTCATGACAATTCTATTTGAAGGTATTATAGTGAAACATACACAGAAATTCCGATTACTTTCCCCGAAAGGAGTTTTTATGGAAAAAAGGACTTTTTCGATACCGAACATCTCTTGCGGACACTGTACCATGTCCATCAAGAACGAGTTGAGCGAAATCGAGGGCGTTTCCAGGGTGGAGGGAGACATCGAAAAGAAAACGGTCACCGTCGAATGGGGGGCTCCGGCCACCTATGACAGGATTGTGGGCACGCTCAAAGAGATCAATTATCCGCCGTCCGAATAGGAGAAATCGATGAGCCAGCAGACCGTCACCCTGCCGGTATCCGGCATGACGTGTGCCAACTGCGCGATGAACATCGAGCGTAATGTCAAAAAGCTTTCCGGGGTCAGCAATGCGAATGTAAACTTTGCAACCGAAAGGGCGACCGTCTCTTTCGACCCGGGAAGCATCAAAATAGTCGATATCGTCGAAAAGATTCAACGGGCAGGATTCGAAGTGGCTACGGCCAGGCTCGAATTTCCGGTGCGCGGCATGACGTGTGCCAACTGCGCCCTCAACATTGAACGAACACTCGGAAAGAAGGTGCCGGGCGTCGTCTCCGCCTCTGTGAATTTTGCTTCGGAGCGTTTGGCCCTCGAGTATCTGCCTTCTTTGACCTCGCTTGAGGAGATTGCCGGCGTTCTCAAAAGGATCGGATTCGAGGCGGTCTTACCGAGCGGATCGGGGGAGGCCGATGATTTCGAACTCCAGGCCCGAGCCGCTGAAATCCGCAATCAGACCCGTAAATTTATCGTGGGAGCGGCGTTTGCAGCCCCTCTTTTCGTGTTGAGCATGGCGCGCGACTTTCAACTGTTGGGGGCATGGAGCCATTCCGCATGGGTCAATTGGCTGTTTCTGGCATTGGCTACCCCGGTTCAATTTTACACAGGCTGGGATTACTATGTCGGAAGCTGGAAAAATCTGCGAAACGGCACCGCGAACATGGACGTCCTGGTAGCCTTGGGCTCGTCTGTAGCCTATTTTTACTCGTTGATTCTTCTTCTTGCGCCCGCTTCGGGTCAACACGTCTACTTTGAAACCGCCGCAGTGATCATCACCCTGATCAAGCTTGGAAAGATGCTGGAAGCAAGAACGAAGGGCCGAACCGGCCAGGCCATTCGGAAACTGATGGATCTGGCACCAAAAAAGGCCTTCGTCCTCCGCGGCGGGAAAGAATTGGAAATTCCCCTGGAAGAGGTGATCCGGGGCGATACGGTGGTGGTCCGCCCTGGCCAGAGCATCCCTGTGGATGGCATCGTAACCGAAGGCAGATCTGCGGTCGATGAATCGATGTTGACAGGGGAGCCGATTCCGGTGGATAAAAATCCGGAAGATCCCGTGGTGGGGGGGACGTTCAACCAGGAAGGCCTCTTGAAATTCCGTGCAACCCGGATCGGAAAAGAGACCGCCCTTGCTCAGATCATCCGGCTGGTTCAGGAGGCTCAAGGCAGCAAAGCCCCGATCCAGGCGCTGGCGGACCGGGTGGCGGCCATATTCGTCCCATCGGTGATCGGCATCGCACTGCTCGTATTCATTCTCTGGTGGGCTGTCGGGGGAGCATTTGTTCCGGCCATGATTCGGCTGGTTGCGGTTCTGATCATCGCCTGCCCATGTGCGCTGGGGCTGGCCACACCGACAGCGATCATGGCAGGCACCGGAAGAGGCGCGGAGCAGGGAGTCCTCTTTAAAAACAGCCAATCGCTGGAGAAGGCTTCGCATCTGGATACCATCGTCTTGGATAAAACCGGTACCATTACCGAGGGGAAACCGGTTGTTACCGATCTGATCCGGATCGGTTCTTATTTTCAGAATGAAGAGGCCATGCTGACGGCTGCGGCCTCCGTCGAACGAGGGTCGGAGCATCCGCTCGGTAAAGCGATCGTACAGGAAGCCGGAAAGAGGGGTTTGACGCTTCTTCAAATTGCGGATTTCAAGTCATCCGGCGGCCTGGGTGTTGAGGCTTCTATCGATGGAAAGAACTTTCGGGTCGGAAAACCCGGCTGGTTTGAGCAGACCGGAGTCGATATGGAGCCTCTGCTCGATAAAATCCGATTTCTGCAATCCCAGGGGAAGACTGCCATGGTGGTTGCGCCGGACAAGGAAGCCGCAGGCATCGTTGCCGTTTCGGATACGTTGAAACCGGAATCGGAGGAAGCGGTAGAATGGCTCCAGCGGATGCATCTTCAGGTCGTCATGCTGACCGGAGACAACCTCCACACCGCCCGCGCCATCGCCGAAAAGGTGCACATTCGGGAAATCTTTGCCGAAGTCCAGCCGGAACAAAAATCCTCCAAGGTAAAGGAACTCCAGGATCGGGGGAAAAGGGTGGGTATGGTCGGCGACGGCATCAACGACGCGCCAGCGCTGGCACAGGCCGATGTGGGGATGGCGATCGGAACCGGCACCGACATCGCCATCGAATCGGCCGGAATCATCCTCTCCGGAGGGAGCCTCAAGGGCGTGGCCCGCGCGATCGCACTCAGCCGCGCCACCATGAAAACCATCCGGCAGAACCTCTTCTGGGCTTTTTTTTACAACGTGATTCTCATTCCCTTGGCTGCCGGAGTGCTTTCCCCCTTTGAATCACTTCCGCTCGCGTTGAGACACCTGCATCCCATCCTCGCGGCGCTGGCGATGTCCATGAGCAGCGTGACGGTGGTATCCAACAGTCTGCGGCTGTATCGATCGAAAGAGAAGTCTCCGGTTTTCAGGACGCAAAGCTTCAGCAGAAAGACGGTACAGGAGCTGAAAGCGGAAAGCTGAAAGCTCAAAGCTGATGGATCAAAGTCAATGACTGAGAATCGAGCTTTTTCTTTGAGCTTTCAGCCTTCAACTTTCAGCTCATCCGGGTCCCTTGATCCATGTCCGGAATCGATATAGGGTGAGACTGTACGCGATTTCTCCATGCACGCGAATCGATCCTGTTTCTTCCGTTCGGATCAGTTCAGGCACCAAGACCCGGAGGCACAAAGGAGAGATTTCCTCGTAGAAGAGCACTTGCGGCAAAATGAGCGGGAACGGGAACAACAGACAGGGAGCCGACAAAAAATCATGAGACACGAATGGGAAAAAAAGATCTCCTGCGCCCTCCGGTGTTCGGAATGCGAAAAGAGGCTGGGTCCTGCGGACCCGCGGGTGCTGTCGGTCTACAATCATGATGCGGTCTGCATGGAATGCAAGAAGAAAGAGGAAAAACGCCCGGATTATGAAGAAGCTTCAAGGCGCATGATCGGCCAGTGCATGGCAGATACGGAATTGATGTACAAAGATCCCGGCGGATACTGCTATTACCATTTCTATCCATTCAAATGCGACTGAAAGAAGGTGTGACATGGATCACCAATACGACGTAGTCATTGTCGGGTCCGGCCTGGCGGGACTCCGGGCCGCCATCGAACTGGGACAGGATGTCAAAACCGCGGTCATCAGCAAAGTGTTCGCCACACGTTCCCATTCGGGGGCGGCCCAGGGAGGCATCGGCGCGGCATTGGGAAACCAGGAGGAGGACCACTGGGAATGGCATATGTTCGATACCGTCAAGGGGAGCGACTACCTCGGGGACCAGGATGCGATCGAAATTCTCGCCCATGATGCCATCCGTGTCGTCTACGAGCTCGAGCACATGGGAGTTCCATTCAATCGCACTCCGGAAGGGAAAATCGCACAGAGGGCTTTCGGGGGCCACACCCGGAATTTCGGTGAGGCTCCGATCAAAAGGGCTTGCTACGCCGCCACCCGCACCGGCCGCGTCATCATGGATACGTTGTGGGAAAAATGCCTCCAGCAGGGGATCGATTTCTTTGATGAATTCCATGCTCTCTCCTTGATCATAAAAAACGGGAGATGCGCAGGTTTGGTTGCATATGAACTGGCCACAGGACAACTCCACGTGTTCCAGGCCAAGGTGGTCATGCTGGCGACCGGGGGAGCCGGAAAGATCTTCAAGACGACATCAAACGCCTATGCCAGCACCGGAGACGGAATGGCCCTGGCATACTATGCGGGCGCGCAGTTGGAGGATATGGAGTTTGTGCAGTTCCATCCGACCGGGATTTACAAACTCGGCATCCTGATCAGCGAGGCTGCCAGGGGAGAAGGGGGGATCCTTCGAAACGATTCAGGGGAGCGCTTCATGGAGCGGTATGCGCCGGTCATCAAGGATCTGGCTGCCAGAGACCTCGTAAGCCGATGCATCCTGAGGGAAATCCGGGAATCCAGAGGAATCGGCGGGAAAGATTACGTCCATCTCGATTTGACGCACCTGGGAAAAGAAGTGATCGAATCGAAGCTTGCCGACATTACCGAGTTTGCCCGCACTTATGCCGGAGTGGATCCGGCAAAGGAGCCGATTCCCGTACAGCCGACCTGCCACTATATGATGGGGGGAATCGCATCCGGCATAGACGGGCATGTCCTTCTGGACGAAAAGGGAGCCCCGTTTCCGGGGCTCTATGCCGCAGGAGAATGTGCCTGTGTATCCGTCCACGGGGCCAACCGGCTCGGGTGCAACGCACTTCTCGATCTGCTTGTTTTCGGCAGGCGGACGGGTGCCGAGATGAAAGATGCCGTTTCCAGCGTCCCCATGCCGAAGCTTCCCAAAAATCCGGAAAAGCCTGCAGCACAGAGCCTATCCAGGTTGATGAAGAGCAGGGGAAAGGAAGACAGCGCTGCGATCCGCTCCGAGATGCAGTCGGTGATGATGGATCATGTCTCCGTGTTCCGATCGGAGAAACACCTTCAAGGGGCGCTCGATACGATACGGGAGCTCAGGCTCCGATACGATCGGATTTCCCTCAAGGATAAAGGGGGCTGCTTCAATCGCGATCTACTCGATGCGCTGGAGCTCAAAAACATGCTCGATCTTTCCGAGGCCATCATCCTGGGTGCCCTGTATCGAAAGGAAAGCCGCGGAGCGCATTCCCGGGAAGATCATCCCGATAGAGACGATCGCAATTTTCTGCACCATACGCTTTTTCGCTACCAACAAGACAAAGCTCCGGTCATTTCAACCAAACCGGTCTCCATCACCCGGTTCCAGCCGAAAGAGAGGACCTATTGATATGAAGAGTCTATTTATCATTTATCGATACGATCCCGGGGTGGACAAGACCCACCGCTATCAGGAGTTTACCCTGGAGACGGAACCGACGGATAAAATTCTCGATTGCCTCAACAGGATTCGATGGGAGCAGGATCCGACGTTGGCTTTTCGGCATTCGTGCGCCCACGGAATCTGCGGTTCGGACTCGATGACGATAAACGGGAAGATCGAGCTCGCCTGCCAGAAGCTGATCCGCGATTTCAAAACCGCCAACAACTTTGTCATCGAGCCCATCCCCCTTTTTCCGGTGATCAAAGACCTGGTGGTCGACATGAAGCCTTTTTTTGAAAAGCATCGCGCGGTAAGGCCTTATCTGATCCACGATTCGGACATTCCCGAGAAGGAGTTTTTTCAGAATCCGGAAAATCAGCAGTTCATCGAACCAGCCCTGCGCTGTATCCTCTGCGCATCGTGTACGGCGGCCTGCCCGATATCGCGGGTAAATGAAAAATACCTGGGTCCGGCGGCACTGCTGCGCGCATTCCGCTATATTTTCGACGACCGGGATCAAGCCACGGAAAGTCGACTCGAAGAAATCGACAGCGAAGACGGGATCTGGGGGTGCAAAACCATGTGGTGGTGCACCGATGTCTGTCCGAAGGGAATCCCGGTGACGCGGTGCCTGGGGCAGATCAAGCGCCTGCAGAAGCAGAAGAAAAAGTAGAGCCAGGCTCCCGGGTTTCAGGTGTCAGGTGTCGGGTCTCAGGTGTCAGCGCCGGGCAACAAACCACGTATTTGCCTGAACGCTGAACCCCTGAACGCTGAACGCTCAATCGAACAGGCCTTCGATCGACAGATACCGCTCTCCCGTGTCGTAACAAAATGTCAGGATCCGGCTGGCCGCCGCTCCCTCATCGATTTTTTTCGAAACCGCAGCAAGTGCTGCGCCCGTGGAGATTCCCGCCAGGATTCCTTCTTCCCTGGCACAGCGTGCGGCAAATTGAAATGACTCTTCTTTGGTCACCTGGATGGTGCCGTCCAGCAGTTCGGTATACAGGTTCTTCGGAATGAAGCCGGCGCCGATACCCTGAATCGGATGCGGCCCCGGTTTGCCGCCGCTGATGACGGGGGAATCGGCAGGCTCGACTGCAAAAGCTTTGAGCCTCGGAAATCTTTTCTTCAGAATCTCCGAAACACCGGTGATATGGCCTCCGGTGCCCACTCCGGTAATCAGGAGGTCGAATCCTTCGGGAAAGTCGTCCAATATCTCCCTTGCCGTAAATTGCCGATGGGCATCGATGTTGGACTCGTTATCGAACTGCATCGGCATCCATGCATTCGGCATTTCATTTATCATTTCAGCGGCTCGCGCGATGGCGCCTTTCATTCCCGACTCCCTGGGGGTCAGTTCCAGTTGCGCACCGTATGCGGCCATCAAGCGCCTCCGTTCGATGGACATCGATTCAGGCATGACCAGAATGAGCCGATAGCGTTTGACCGCTGCCACCATGGCCAATCCGATGCCGGTATTTCCTGAAGTCGGTTCGATAATGACGCTGCCGCTTCTCAGGATGCCTTTCTCTTCTGCGGCGTTGACCATGGAAAGGGCGATGCGATCCTTGATGCTTCCTGCCGGATTGGCCCGCTCGAGCTTCATCCAGACTTCGGCACGATTGTCGAAAAGACGATTGATCCTGACATGAGGGGTGTCGCCGATGCTTTCGAGAATATTTGCGATGTCCTCGGCCCGGTCCGAAGCGTCCTCGAAGAGCTGGTAGATGA
>QZKK01000128.1 GCA_003599475.1 Desulfobacteraceae bacterium | reverse complement strand
CTCCTTTATGATTTTGTTTAACCTGATAAACCCTTATCATAAATGGTGCCCAGATGGTTTTTTAGTTTTTCAGGTCATCTGCCGTGCAAAATTCAGGTACTTACATTGTTGGATATGAGAGATTACGATAGAATTGAAATTATTGTTCCCCCGAAAGGAACACCTCGAAGTGAAATCGCATTTATTGCAGCCGAGATAGCAGCATGGAATTTCAGAGCTTCTGGGACAAATGAAGTTCACACAAATGATTTACGTTGCACAGTTGATTTATTGATAAAACAATATAGACATTGGTATATTGACAGGGGGTATAATCTGGAATTCGGTTTGACAGGATCAAAGATGCAGGCGGTTGCTTGTGCCGCAGTCAGTGTTGTCTGCAAAATTGCTCACTGCTGGTATGTCAGCCCTCAGGAGTTCGACCCATATAAGTTCACAAAAGGAATAGGTGAATCGCGATATTTTAAGATTAAAAGAACAGATACAAAAATGTAAAAAGAGTTCCACAAAGTGACCGACAACTTAACACCTGACCAAAGAAGCTACTGCATGTCCAACATCAAGGGGAAAGACACCGGACCGGAAAGGATCGTTCGATCTCTCCTTCATAGAATGGGCTACCGGTTTCGGCTGCATAGGAGGGATCTCCCCGGAAATCCAGATATTGTCTTACCGAAATACAAAATAGTCGTTTTTGTTCACGGATGCTTTTGGCACGGTCATTTCGGTTGCGTCAGAGCCAAAAAGCCTTCAACCAACACGAGTTTTTGGGATGACAAAATAGGGAAGAACATAAGAAGGGATATTAAGAATCAAAAAGAATTGGAAAATTTAGGTTGGTCGGCACTTGTAATTTGGCAATGCCAAATCAAAAAAAAGGATGAACAAAAGCTTTGCAGCATATTGAAGAGCTTTATTGAAACATTTTGAAATAAAGTAACGATTTAGCGCTTTGAATAACTATACACGGATCGACTGGGGGTTCGCTTTTGGAATCGGGGAACTGTCTTAAAAGCGAATCCCCTGTCGACCCGGTTTATTTTCAAACATCTAAATTGATACAGATGCTCCAAAGCATGCCTAAGCTTCTATTGGCGAACAACCGATCAAATCAGGGTTTTTTCGCATAAGACTGCCCGCCGAAAATTTTTCTGACCTCTCCGGCCGAAACGGCCTTCGACAGGGCCGTGATCCGTTCCTCTTCCTCCTTCCTGATAACCTTCAACTGCGCGGCCACCTGTTGCAGCTTGTCCGCCGGAAACTTGCAGGCACCGTTTTCATCCATGTGGACGATCTCGCCGGGGCTTACGTCCATCCCCGCGACCGACACGGGAACGTTTACGGAATGTACAGCCATGGGGCCGTGGCCGGCCGTGACACCGCTGAGCAGGTACTGGAATTTCAGCCCGCGGATTTCATCGATATCCCGCGAGGGGCCGTTTGAGACGATCCCCCGGCAGCCCACCGCTTTCATCGCGTTTACCATATTGGCTCCGGCCAGTCCGACTTTTCCGGCAATTTCCGGAGGAAATTTCTGCTGGAGCACGAGAATGGTCGGTTTCTTCGAGGCATCCAGGGCATCGATGACATCCATGAAGGACAAGCGCTTGAATGACGGATCCGGCAGGCCGTATACGCAGGTCACCGCATAACCGGCCAGGCTTCCCAGCTCGGGGTACATGCACCGGAGGGACTGATCGGTATACCAGTTTTCGGACCACGGATTGTAAAGGCCGAGACAATAAGGCCTTTCCGGATAGGTGGCCACCACGTTTGTAACGGAGGGGGTGTCGTACTCGCACAGCTCATCGAACAGTTCCTTCTCGGTTATCGCCATTTCCGTTTTCCTTTCAAGTTAGGTTTTCGGGTTTTCCCGCTTCGGCGGACTCAGGTTTCAGATCCGCCACAGAGCCGACACCTGAAACCTGGAAATGCAAATTCCTGTACGATCAAGTTATCCACGAAGTTCACCAAGACCACGAAGGAGAAAAAATATTTTCTGAAATAATTTTCGTGCCCCTTCGTGCCCTTAGTGGATAAATGGAAATTCCTGAACAACCCAGCTAAAGTTTTTTGAGGAAAATGCCGATACCAATCATACTGCAAACCTGAAAAAATGCAAATTACCTCGATGGATGATGGAGGAAGCGATGATTTCTTCAATCGGCGGTTCATTGTCGGCACTTTCCGCCTTCGGAAAGAAGATGGGAGTCACTTCCAACAACGTGGCGAACTGGCAGTCCGAAGAATTCAAAAAGAGCCGGACCGTCTTGACGGAAGGGCAAAACCGGACCGTAAAGACGCAGATTGAAAGAATCGACACTCCGGGGCCTGTTGTCGCAGAGACCGGAAAAGATGGAAAGGAAATCGAAAGGGAGCTTTCGAATGTGGATCTGGCGGAAGAGATCCCCCAGACAGTGACGGCACAGCGCGGCTACGAGGCCAACCTGAAAAGCATCCAGGTTCAAGAGGAGACCCTTAAGAGCGTCATCGATATCTTGGGCTGAGGAGCCTTTTATGAAACTTCACCCCGCTCAAAGAAAATTCCAAATTCCAAGCACCAAAATCCAAACAATAAGACAAAGTATTCAAATGAAGAAATAATCAAACGAAGCGTTTGTATGAAACTTCACGGTTCATCATCGGATCTCCAGATAATCGACCGACAACACTTCAAGCTCTTCCTCTCCCCCGGGGCTTTTGAAATTGACCGCATCTCCCGCCTTCGCATCCAGAAGCGCCTTTGCCAGCGGAGAAGTCCAGCCGATGCGTCCGCGATCGATATCGGCTTCATCGATGCCGACGATCCGGTACGTTTTCGTGAGACCGTCTTCGTGCAGAACCTGAACCGTCGCGCCGAATTGCACATGCTCCGAGCGCACCTTCAGCGGATCGACGACTTCCGCGAGCTCCAGCCGCCGGCTCAGAAAATCGATCCGGAGATCGGTCTTTCGGAGCTCCCTTTTTGCCTCATTGAATTCATCGGCAGTTACCCTGTCGGCATCGTGCGTCCGGCTGCGGTTGATCCTTTCGATCAGTTGCGGCCGCTGCTCATTTGCGAGTCGATGCAGTTCCGTGCGGAGTTTTTCCATACCGCCCGGGGTCATATAGTTCTTCGCACCCGGGGGTATATCCGAATGCGCATCCGGACCCGGCTCGGGAACCTGGGAGATTAAAGAGTCATCTTCTTTGACAAAAGCTTTGTTCATTTCACGTACAGACGATGATCCGCCCCTGTAAAGGTCGGCGATTCTCGGTGAACATCCACTTGCAGCGGGGTCTCCGTCCTCATTTCTATGAATTTCATTCCACCGAGAATTGCGGCTGTCGAGCGCGAGTTCTATGAAACGGCGAATCTCATGGTTTTTCAACGGTGCTGAGCGATTCGAACAGCCGTGTGCTCATGTTGTAGTAGGCGATGATTTCAACCAGGCTGAGGATATCCTTATCCGAAAGCCCCTCATTCCGGAGCAGATCCAGATCCGCCGGGCTGCATGCGTTGGGAGACCGGGTCACCTTGACGGTAAAATCGGCGATGCGCCTCTCCCGTGTGCTCAGTTTCGCCTTGGTGAAATCTTCCGCCACCTGGCTGGCAAACCGCTTGCTTTTCGCCGCTCGACCGAGGGCTTCAAGGTGGCTTGCGGTTCAGTGCACACAGCCGTTGTAAACCGAGACGATCAGGGCGGCAGTCTCTTTTTCCCGCACGCTGAGCCCATCGGCATTTCTGGCGACGGCCGCACTCAGATCATGGATCAGACCGGAGACTTCCGGAGTCAGGCTTGTCAGTTTTACGGTGTCCGATACTTTTCCCGTCATTCCGTTCCGGGTTCGCCTGAACAACTGCTGCACGTCTTTGTCTGTTGTCGAATCGTCTTCGATGCGGATCCACGGTACCCAGGGCATGCGCACCTCCTATGTCCGGCCGGAATCGGTGAAGATATCTTCGGGCAGAAAGGCGGAAACGGTCACATTCGGAAGATCGACGGCATTGCTGATCTTGAGATCCACCGCCACACTGCACAAGGCATAGGCCTGCTCGCGGCTCCAACCTCTTTCTTCAAGCAGCTCGATCATGTTCAAAAGCGCATTGCGCGCAGCCAGCGTCAGGTTTTCCCCTTCCTGGGCGCCGTCTTCACGGATGGGCATGCCTACGGTTGCGATGAAGTTTCTCGGAGCTGCCCACTTCGGGTCGATAAAAAACCCGGAATGAGAAAACCTGGGCCACCGGATATTGCGCCGGGCGGCCTCTCCCGAATGGATTCGAAAGCGAACGATAACGGTGGCCGCCATTTCGATTCCGGTGATGCAGCATTCAGAATCTCCCTGGGCAAAGTGGGCGTCCCCTGCGGAATAGAGCGCGCCTGCCACATTGACGGGAATGAAAAGACGGGAGCCGCGGGTCAACTGCTTGGCATCCAGGTTTCCGGCGTTTTCTCTCGGCGGTCCTGTGCGCAACCCCTCCCGGGCGATCCGGCCTTCTGCCGGTACCGCATCTTCCGGATCCGGCAGGAAGGCAACCCCTCCCCGGGCAACCAAGTCCGCCTCCCTTCTGGACCAGCTCCGGAGCTGTGTTTCGGACGGAGCGATTCCGGCGGTTCCCAGAAATGACCCGTCAGGAATCCGAACGCCCGGAAGCGAATCGGTTACAGCCCACCCGTTTTCGATTTTCCAGTGGATCAGATAGAAATCCGGAAAAAGATCTCGGAGAAATCCGGCTCCGGGGCGCATGCGCGTCCAACCGTACCGCTGCGGGAGGATGTCTACAGTTTCGATTTCAAGCAGATCGCCCGGGTTTGCACCTTTAATGTAGACGGGGCCGGTCAAAGGATGCGCGATCTTTTTCGGCAGGCTAACCAGATCGTCAGCCGTCGTTTCCGGTCTGATCATTCCGTCTGCGGCATCCCGGGTATCCAGGGTCACCTCCTCACCGGGTTCAACCTCCAGGATGGGCGGTATATCCGGGTGCCAGCGGTTGTGTCCCGTATGGGGCTCCTCTTTGAGCCTCTTTTTAAAATCGACTCGAATCTGCTTCATGGGGTCTCCTCATGAAATCCGCCGGACCGCGCGATCGGCATCGATCCGGATCTTTCCCATCCTGATCATGCGCCGTTTCAGCCCTGAGCGCAGGCGGACGATCAGTATACGGATTTATTGTATAACGTTACCGGCTCGTTTCCGGGGGCGGCGATTCCACGCCGGGCCAGGAGCGTTCCCTCGACGCGGTAGAAACTGATCAACGCTCTCAGGTAGTTTACGATCGCTTCGACCTCACTGATGCGGGCGGCCAACACATCCCGCTGAGCCTGGGCAACCAGGATGCTGGTCGATCTTCCCACCTTGAATTTTTCCGTCTCGGTTCTGAGTTTTTCCTCCTCAAACCTCCGCGTGGCGGCACTTGCGGCGATCTGCTCTTTCGATCTCCGGACTTCGATATAGGCGCTTCGGACATCGAGCTCGACCAGTTGTACGACATTTTTCAGCGCCTCCTCCGCCTGCTCCCGGAGCAGGATCGACCGCCTATGCTGGGCTTCAGCATCCCGGTTGAAAATCGGATATCTGAGATTGACCCCCGCCAGCACATCGTAGCTGTTCTCATTGGTGATATCGCTTACCGAACCGCTGAAAGAATCGGCGTACCCGCTTTTGCCCAACGAGATGAAAAGATCCAGCCGGGGCAAAAGCCCGTTTCGGGTCCGAACGATATCGAGGTCGTTCTGCTGGATGCCGAGTTTGGTCTGGTTGACCAGGGGAAGCATCCGTAGAGAAAGGGCAACATGGTCCTTGACGTCATCCAGCTTCAATTCCGGAATGGTCGGATCGTAAAGCAGTTCGACCTCTCTTTCGTATAGAGGGGTGCCCGGCGGATTGATGAGCCGAAGCAGGCGCAGACGGGCGGTTTCCGCCGCACTTCTGGCATCGATCAACGCCTGTTCCTGGGCCGCAACTTCGGCCTGCACGGCGGCAAGCTCCGATTCCGCCATCGTACCGACAGCGATCATCTCTTCCGTTTCGGCAAGCTGCTGCCGTACCACCTTCAACGATTCCTCTACGATTTCGATCTGCCGCTGAGCAAGCGCATAGTCCCAGTAGGCCGTTTCCACCTCGGAAAGAAGCGTTTCGCTGAATCCGCGGAGCTCGTAGAGGGAGATCTCCGTATCGATTTCGGCCCGTCTGAGGCTCGCAAGGTTGAACTCGGTTCCGTACCCCTGCAGCAGCGCCTGGGTGACCGTGAGGCCGAGGCGGGATTGGGAAAAAGGGTCCGGGGATAGAGACGAGTCGGTCGTACTGGTCGTTCCCTCAAGATCTACGGTTGTCCCGGTGGGAAAGAACCGGCTCAAAGAAATGGCTCCGTCGAAAGTGTCCGTCGTAGAGTCGCCCGTCTGCGTCCCCGAGGTTGTCAGGCGCCGTTCTTTCGCTCTGCCGGCTGAAACCGATGCCTCCAACACAGGGTCGAATACAGCCAGTTCCTGGTCTTCGACGGTCTGTTGGATCGAGGGATTGAATTTTTCGAGTACAAGCGCCTGGTTGTTTTCAAATGCCGAAAGAATCGCATCCCGGATGGACAACCGAAGCGGCCCCTCAGAGGGCGCCCTGTATGGAGGGGCATCCGGCTTGATCTCGGATCGGGGAATCAGGCTTTCCTTCGGATACTCCGGGGGCCCGGAGGCCATTTTCCTTTGCAGGTTTTCGGTAGAAACGCATGCGGTTAACAGAGAAAAGATCACGGTGGCTAGTAAGATTTCGCTCCGTCCGTTCAGAATCAAGCTTGGCTTCATGCAGGCTCCCTAAGCAGGTTTTTTTCCGATCCGGTAAGTTTCGATTCGGCAGTCGTATCGACAGCCGCCTTCAAGTGTTTTCGCTCGAAAACGGCATAGATCGTGGGGGTGACGAGCAGTGTGATCAGACTGGAACTGGTGAGCCCTCCGATGATCGTACGCGCCATCGGGGCCTGGGCTTCTCCTCCCTCCCCTATTCCGAGGGCCAGGGGAGCCATGGCCAGGGTGGTGGTCGATGCAGTCATCAGGATGGGGCGGAGACGCCTGCGGCCGGCCTCTTCGATCGCCTCCCGGAGGGGAAACCCGTCGCGCTGCCGCAGCAGGTTGATGTGGTCGACGAGCAAAATCGCGTTGTTGACCACGATGCCTCCCAGCATGATGCAGCCGATGAACGACTGTATGTTGAAGGTGGTTCCGGATAGAAACAGCATCAGAATCACGCCGATGGCCGCAAGAGGTACGGAAAACATCACCACGAGAGGATATCTCAACGATTCATAAAGGCATGCCATCACCATATAAACAAGCAGAAGCGACAGGATGAAGCTTGTCATCAGTTCCCTAAACGCCTTCTGCTGTTCTTCGTAGTCGCCCCCGAAGAGGATGCTGAAGTCCCTCGGAACCGGAACCGTCTTGAGTCCTTCCCGGACATCGGCGAGAACGCTTCCCATATCGCGTCCGGTGAAATTGGCCGTGACATAGACGACTCTTTCCTGGGCCTTCCGCTCGATGAGAACGGGACCGCGCCGGGGCCGGATTTCGACCACGTTGCGGAGAATCACGGGATCTCCGTCTGCATTGGTGATCGGAAGATCCAGGATATCGGAAAGATTCTTTTTTTCGGCACCCTCCAGTTTGACCCGGATCATGTATTCGGTCCCTGCATCCCGATAGTAGCCGGCTGCCGTTCCGGACAGTACCGTCTGCAGCATCTCGGCGATCTTCGAGACGGTAAGCTTCATGTTGGCGGCTTTCTGCCGGTCGATGAGGATCAGCTCTTCGGGGGTTCCGCTCTCGCGGCTGATCTTGGAATCGGTGATGCCGTCCACCTTGTCGACGATTTCCCGGACGCGCCTTGCTAAGGCCTCCGATGCCTCCAGATCGTATCCGCGCACCTCCACCTGCACATTGTCGTTTCCGGATGTTCCGATTTTGAGCAGAAAGAGGCCCTGCCCGGCGCGGGTTCTGATGGTGACGCCAGGAATATGCATCAGCCTGCGCCGCAAAGCGACTGCAATCTCTTCGCTGGAGCGGGTCCTTTCCTTTACAGGTTTGAGCGCAACCCGCATTTCTCCGCTGTTTCCTCCCTGAGCCCGAAAGGTGGACCCTCCGATAAAAGCGACCGTGTTGTCGATCTCCGGCACTTCCTGAGCAACGATTTCTTCGATTTTTTTGAATACTTCATCCACGAGCTGGAGCCGGGTGCCCACCGCCATCTCGGCATTGACCCGCACCTCGCTTTCATCGGTTGCCGGCATCAGCTCCACCCCCACAAGCGGGATGAGAAGGAGGCTTCCGACCAGAAAAAGCAGTGCGGATCCGAGGATCAGCACCTTGTGGCTGAGGGAAAACCGGAGAAGCGCCTTGTATTCATCTTCCATCCAGGTAAAAAGCCTTCCGGTGATCCGATAGATTTTTCCCCCGCCGCCGATATTCACGTTCTTTTCAACCGCTAGTGGACGGCGGACCCAGGAAGCCATCATTGGTACCAGGGTGAGCGCCACCACCAGAGAACATGCAAGGGAAAAGCTCACCACATACGAGAGCTGTTTGAACATGATGCCGGACATTCCGCGCACGAAGATCAGCGGCAGGAAGACGACCAGTGTGGTCAAAGTGCTGGCGATGACGGCCGCAAACACTTCCTGGGACCCGCCTATCGCCGCCCCCTCGGGGTCCTGCCCGGCTTCGCGGAGCCGGTAGATGTTTTCCAGCACCACGATGGCGTTGTCCACCAGCATTCCCACCCCCAAGGCCAGTCCGCCGAGGGTCATAAGGTTGAGCGTGAATCCGCCGAAGTACATCAGGGAAAAGGTGGCGACGATCGAAACCGGGATACTGGTGGCAATGACGGCCGTGCTCGGGATATTTCGAAGAAAGAAAAGCAGTACGAACACCGCCAGCGCTCCTCCGTAGAGGATGGTGGTCCCCACGTTGGTGATGGAGCGCTTGATGTAATCGGAGGTGTTGATGATCGGAAGGATATGGAGCTGGGGGATGTCCTGGTTGAGCTGCTCGATCTCCTTAAGCACTCCGGTCGCCACCTCAACGGTGTTTTTCCCGGACTGCTTGTTTACCGCAAGCCTCACCCCCGGTTTCCCGTTGATCCGGATGATCCGTGTCACCTTCTCCCAGGAGTCTTCTACGGTTGCGATATCCCTGATTTGAATCGGCACCCCCTCGCGCATGGCAACGACCGTATTTTCAAGCTCCTTCAGATCGTTGTAGACTCCCGGGGTCCGGATGGTCACATCCAGATGCCCCTGCTCGATGGTGCCGGCCGGAAGATTGATGTTTTCATCTTCCAGGCGGGTCAAGAGCTGGTCGACCGGAAGGCCCAGGGCCTTCATCTTTTCGGCATTGAGATTTACATGGATTTCGCGGTCCAGGCCTCCGTGGATGTCTAGGAAAGCCACCCCCGGAACCCGTTCGATGCGGTTTTTTACCTGGTTGTCGATGATTCTTCTGACCTGGATGGGGTCCAGGTTGCTCGAAACACCGAGGATCAGGATCGGAAAGCTTGCGAGATCGAACTTTCTTAAAACCGGCCGCTCGGCATCATCGGGGAGTCTCGGCACCACGCGGTCCAGCCGGTCGCGGATATCGTTTGCGGCCGCATCGAGATCGGTTCCCCAGGTGAACGTCACCCGCACGTTGCTTCTCCCTTCCGCAGATATGGAGGTGACCTCTTCGACTCCCGGAACGGCACTCATCGCCTCCTCCACGGGTCGGGTGATCAACTCTTCGACCTCTTCCGGGCTGGCGTTTTCGTATACAGTCGAGATGCTCAGGGTCGGGTAGGTGATGTCGGGCATCAGGTCGATCGAAAGCCGGGAGAGCGAAATGCCTCCGATGATGATGACGATCAGAGTCACCATGATGCTCAAGATCGGGCGCCGGACGGAAAACTGGGAGACGTTCATGACTTTTCTCCGGCCGTGGAGACTTTGCCGCGTGCGACACCGGGCTTTTCTTCTCTCTCCGGGCCGCCTCCTGCAGGTGTTTTCCCGGGCAGGAGGATTGTCGATCCGTCCTCCAGCAGATGCTGCCCCAGGGTAACCACCTCGCCGGAGAGGGGCGGATCGAGAATCTCCGCATTCACTCCGTTTACGATGCCGACAGTCACCGGAACGAACCGGGCTTTGTTCTCCTTGAGATCGGCAAGGAAAACCCCCTGGCTTCCCTCTCGTTTGATCAGTGCGGCAGCGGGAACGACGACAGAGTCTTCATGGGTATCGAACTCGATCTGAACCTTAACGAACATTCCCGGCTTAAGCGTCATCTTTTCGTTCGGTACCTCGATTTCGACCCGCGCTTCACGGGATTTCTCTTTCATCATCGGGGCGATGCGGAGGACTTTCCCCTGAAAAGTCTGCCCGGGGAAGGCATCGGTTGTGATGAGGGCTGCAAGGTTGGGCCGGATGCTGGGATAATCGCGTTCGATCACATGGATGGCCGCAATAAGGGTCCCGATATTCAGGATGGTGACAATCGCATCGTTCGGCGCCAGCAGAGCCCCCTCATGGACAAATCGTTCGCCTACGACCCAGTGCCCGCCATGGTTGCTCTGCGGGATACGGACTTGAGAATAGGAGAGGCGGACCCTGGCCATCTTCAAGGCCGCATCCTTTTGAGCCACCTGGGCGATCGCCACCTTCAGCTTTGACTGCTGCGCCCTGTATTCGGATTCCGAAGAATCGAGCTCGGACTCGGACGCGATTTTTTTCTGACGGAGTGCAACGGTCCGATCGTACTCCCGCTTGGCGTTATCCAAGGCGTCCTGGCGCTCCAGGAGATTGGCCCTGGTGACTTCGAGCTCGGCTTCCGCCTGCAGAACCTGCTGATGGTATTCGTCATCGTCCAATACCGCCACCAGATCCCCGCTCTGCACCATATCCCCGATGTGAAACAGCATCTTTTCGAGCCGGCCGGATACTTTGGGAGCGACCGTGTATTCCGACAATGGGTAGAGTGATCCGGTGTACTGTCCAACATTTCGGATATCGGCTTTCCGGACAGGGGCAACTTCCACGGCAACCGGAACATTCCCACGGTTGCGCTGGAAATCGTTTTTCGTTGCAGAGGCCTTTACATAGATCTGCCAGCCCAAGAGGCCGATTCCGGCAGAAAGGATTGTGATCACGATAAATTTTTTCATTGTCGGTCCATTGTCGGCGTCCGCCCTGCTTCCACAGGGTCGGTGTTCAGGCTATCAGGAAAAACTAATTTTATCTTACTTTATTAAAATAACAACAGAAAACTACTCCTTCTTTCTTCTTCTCGTTTCCCAGTCTCGACGCAATTCGTCAAGCTTTTTCTGTTGTTCGGGGTTCAACTCCTGCTTCATTCGAGGGATGGCCCGCTCCCATGTTTTTCTCATTTCCGATCGGTACTGCTCCCTTACTTTATCCATTTCGTCGAATATTTCTTTGAACCCGGCTCTCTGGGCTTCGGTCAGATCGAGTCTGCGGGTGAACCTGTCGAGTAAGTAGACCTTCCGCGCCTTCGGTTCGAGCTTGAGGGGGAGCATCTTGTATTTGACGTAGATCCCTGCACCCAGGACGCCTGCCAGGACCCCAAGGACGAAAACGATTCCGATACCGGCAAAAAGCCTCCATCGCTTCATCGGTGCACCTCAAAGCCCCGCAAAATAGGATAGCGTCGCTTCATCATTTTCGATGTTCATCAGGATTTGAAGCGGACCGATGTCCGGGTAAAGCCCCAGCTCATACACCAGGGCGGATAAAACGATCAGGATCAGGCAGAAGGCAGGCACCATACGCCAGACGAGATACTCGAATCCGATCAAGAAGGTCTTCCGGGGCTGCATCGATCCGAGGCTCCTTATCCCGCCCATCGCATCCTGGTGCCAGCGGTCTCCGACCCGGCGATTTTCCCTCTCCCTGTATGCTCTTCGAAACTGTTCGAGCACTTTTTGCTCTTCGATGGTAAATTTCATTGCTTCTCCTGAAGTAGTTCTGAAAGCAACTTTTTCATTTTCTTTCGACATCGAAAAGAACGAACCTTTACGTTGGCGACACTCCATCCGAGAAGCGATGCCGCCTCCTTTCCGGAGAGCCCCTCGAGGTAAACCAACTCGAATACCGATCGCTCTGCCGCGGACAACCGGCCAAGAGCCCAGTCGAGCAATTCTGCAGCCTCCTTTCTCCGGAGGTTTTGATCATGTGACGGGGATCTTTCGGCGGAAACATCCTCCAGCCATTTCCCGTGATCGTCGGTCAGATCGCTGATCGGTATCTCGCGCTGTCGATATTCTTTTCTCCAAAAATCATGACAGGTTCGGACGGCAATCGATGAAATCCAATGCCTGAAGTTTTCTTTCTGCCGAATGGCCGGCAAGCCCTGGTAGGCGCGGATAAATACCTCTTGCGCCATCTCTTCGATCCGGCCGTAAGGGACACGCTTCTTTACGATGCGCAATACTTGCTCCTGGTAGCGGTTCATCAAAATCTCAAAGGCATTCACCTCTCCCCGAACCACGCGGTGGATCACTTCCGCATCGTTTTCGGAGAGGGTGTCTTTTATCATGGGCCGTCAACATCGATTCGATTCAAATCCACTCGACGAATCAATTCAACCGTTCCACTTTCCGGGGCGCTGTCGTTTCAGCAGTTCGAGCTGTTCAGGCGTCAGAAGCTTCCTTAAGGCCGCTTTCGTCCTGATCCTTTCCACAAACAGATCCTCCCGGATGGTTGCACTCCGGCGAAAGGCGGCCCTTACCTCATCCTCACTCAAACTCTCCCCGCTTACGGCTGCGGCCAGATCTTTTCGGGCCTTCTGCATCTCGTCTCCGGCAGAATTCCGGAAAGACTGAAACCGTTCGATGATTTGAAGCGCTTCGCTCCGTTGCTCCTCTGAAAGGTTCAATTCCAGAATGGTTTTCAGCCCCATCAGCCCCCTTGCGTTCCGCTGGCTTCGGCCGAAGGGGCCGGAAACCGCTGTCGATGCCAGTATTAAAACAAACAGCAGCCCGATTGCAATAGAAAGCCCCGATAAGAATCTTCTTTTCACTCTGACCTCCTGAAAATCATTGATATGGATTCTTTGCTCTTTACTGCTTACGTCGCAGCAATACCGTAGAGGGTTACAACCGGCTGAAGAAAAATATCCGATTTGTGGATGAACGCGAATTGTGCTATAAAAAGAAGCGGAGAAAAAATAGAAAAAGAGGCTTTGGAAATGAAAACGATCGGTTTGATCGGCGGAATGAGCTGGGAATCCTCCATCGAATACTACCGGATCATCAACCAGGAAACCCGGAAGCGATTGGGAGCGCTTCATTCGGCGAAAAGCGTCATGATCTCGGTCGATTTCGCCGAAATGGCACTTCTCCAGGCGGAAGGGCGCTGGGAGGAGGCGGCCGTTTTGCTTGCGGCCGCAGGAAGAAGCATCGAAGCCGCCGGAGCGGATTTTATCGTTTTATGCACAAACACCATGCACAAGGTGGCTGCCGAAATCCAGAGCAGCATCAATATCCCCCTGCTTCACATCGCCGATGCCACCGCCGGTAAAATCAAAGAGGAAGGGATCCGCAGCGTTGCGCTTCTAGGAACCCGGTTTACGATGGAGGAGGATTTCTACAAGGGGCGGCTGAAGCAGCTTTTCGGCCTGGAAGTCCTGATTCCGGACCCGGATGAGATCGCTTCGGTCAACCGGATCATCTATGATGAGCTGTGTGTGGGAAAGATACTTCCCGAATCTCAATCGATCTACACAGCCGTGATGGAGAAGCTTGTGCAAAAAGGCGCCAGGGGAATCATTCTGGGGTGTACCGAAATCGGGCTGCTGGTAAAGCAGGCGGACAGCCCCGTTCCCCTCTTCGATACGACCGGAATCCATGCCGAAGCGGCCGTGCGGTTTGCGCTCGAAGAATAGGCGTTCAGCGATTGAAATGAGGGGTTCGATGCGAAAGCAAGTCAAAGCTCTGGGTTTATGCTCCGGCGGGCTCGACAGCATGCTGGCCGGGCTTGTGTTGCGACAGCAGGGGATCCAGGTTGCCTGGATTACCTTTGAAACTCCATTTTTTTCTTCCGAAAAAGCTCGGAAGGCTTCTCGAATCACCGGAATTCCGCTTACGGTAAAAAAAATCACCCGCCAATACCTTCCCATGCTTCGAAACCCGAACTGCGGATACGGGAAGTGGATAAACCCGTGCATGGACTGCCATGCACTGATGTTCCGGCTTGCAGGCGATCAGATGAAGCGGAAAGGATTTCATTTTCTGTTCAGCGGAGAAGTCCTGGGGCAACGCCCCATGTCGCAAACCCGGCCGTCGCTGCGGTATGTGGAGAAAAATTCAGGCTGCGACGGCTACATTCTCCGCCCGCTGAGCGCCAAGCTCCTTCCGGAATCCATCCCGGAAAAAGAAGGATGGGTTGACCGGGAGCGGCTGTGCGATATTGTCGGCAGGGGCCGCAAGGCGCAGATCGAATTGGCAAGAGAATTCGGCGTCACCGACTACCCGGCGCCTGCCGGCGGCTGCCTGCTGACCGACCGCGGGTATTCGAACAGGCTGCGCGATTTTCTTCAACACCGGAAAAACCCCAAGGAATCGGAGCTGCATCTTTTGAAATTCGGGCGCCACTTCCGATTGGCGAACAAGACAAAACTGATCGTCGGCCGGACCCAAAAAGACAACGAGCAGATCCTGAAATACCACACCCCCCGAAAGGACACGGTCATGAAGACATTGCAGGTGCCCGGCCCGGTTCTGCTGATACCCGATGGTTCGGACAGGGAGACCCTGCAGACGGCCGCCGCGATTTGTGCGGGGTACAGCAAGGCCAATGGAGACTCCACTCTGGTTCAAATCGTTACACCGGAAGGGCGTGAATTCCTGGAAGTAAAAGGGGTGTCGCCCGGGGACGTGAAGCAGTTCCTGATTTAATCGGATCGTCCCGCCGAGGCGGGATTACGGGTTGCGTGTTATAGGGTACGCGTTGCGGGTTGGAGATTCAATTCGAGCTTCCGATTCGAGCTTCCGATCCCCGACTTCTTCTGATCTCTGACTTCTGACCTCTGACCTCTTCCCGATTTGCGCTCAACTGGCCGCAAGCCGCAGAGATGTCCCGACCTTTGCTCTGGCGAATAACCGTGGTGAATCGGCGCTCGAGTAAAACCTCGTGAAACCGTTGGATGACAGGTTCCTCCGGGCGGCGAAATCCGCACGCCTCGAATTCGTTGAAGGGGATCAAGTTCACTTTGGCCCAATCCGGGCGCAGCAATTTGGATAATCTTTCGGCATCCTGTTCGGAATCGTTGACGCCCTCGATCAGGATGTATTCGATCGTGATCCGGCGGCCGGAGCGCAGCGGAAATTTTCGGCAAGCATCCAGCAGCGTCTCGATCGGATATTTCCGGTTGATCGGCATCAGCCGGCTGCGTGTGGCATTTTCCGTTGCATTGAGAGAAACGGCAAGACTCACCCGGGTCTCGGTTGCGAGTTCTGCAATCTTCGGGACCAGACCGGAAGTGGAAAGGGTCACCCTGCGATTCGAAAACTTCAGTCCTTCCTCGCAGTTGGTGAAAACCTGGATTGCAGCGACAACGTTTCCGTAATTTGCCAGCGGTTCTCCCATTCCCATCAAGACAAGATTGGTCAAACGCTCGGAATCGGTAAGCTCCTTTTGCACTTCCCGAACCTGGGCGATGATTTCACCGGGCGTCAGGTTTCGTACAAAACCGCTCCGGGCGGTCAAACAGAACCGGCACCCCTGGGCGCAGCCGACCTGAGTGGATATGCAGAGGGTATGGTGGTCCCTTTCCGGGATCAGTACGCTTTCGATTCGATTTCCGTCACACAACTGAAAGAGATATTTTCGGGAGCCGTCCACGGAGACTTCGCGTCGAATCCGGTCGAGCCCGGCGATGGTGAAATGATCTGCCAGAAGATCCCGGAGGTCCTTTTTCAGATCGGACATTTGCTCGAATTGGTCTGCCTGCCGGATAAAAACCCATTTGAAGATCTGGGATGCACGGTAAGCGGCGATTCCCTTGAGCTGCAGCCAATCGATCAGGTCCTGTTTGGTCAGATCCAGAAGGTTCGGTTTGTCGGAAGCACTCATTTTGCCGTCTCAACGGAGCATAAAATATAAAGTAAACGTTCAGGGGTTCAAAGGTTCAAGGTTCAGAAGTTAAGAACTGGGCTGGTTTACAGGTTTTGAACCCTAAAAATATTGAAGAATCAAAGCCATCGTTGAGTCCTCAGTCATTGAAATTCCCAATTGTTGAACCTTTTAACGCTGAACCTGTGAACGGTTAGAGAATAAATTACGAAATTATTCAGGATTTTTCCTTCATTCACAGAACGCGCGGGTTACGCGGATTATCGGATTCGAAACGTGTGTCGGTTTGTCTCAATCTTGCGAACCGGCGTAGTCTGCGGATTAATTATCTTGACATATCATATCCTGTATTCTATTTTCAAGAGTTTAATGCCGATATGTAAGGAAGTTTGATATGTTCGAAAGCTTGAGCGACCGGCTCGATGCGGTATTCAAAAGACTGAAAGGACACGGGAAGCTTTCCGAGAAGAACATCGAAGAGGGTCTTCGGGAAGTGCGCATGGCGCTTCTCGAGGCAGACGTCCACTACAAGGTGGTCAAACAGTTTATCTCCGATGTAAAAGAGCGCGCCCTCGGGCAAGAGGTCCTGGCAAGCCTCACCCCCGGCCAGCAGGTCATCAAAATCGTCAACGAGCAGTTGACCGACTTGATGGGAGCCCGGCATCAGGAGCTGGACCTGTCCGGACCGCGGCCGGTATCGATTATGCTGGTGGGCTTGCAGGGGTCCGGAAAAACTACCTGCGCCGGAAAACTCTCTTTGTTTTTAAGGAAAAAAGGACATCATCCTTTTCTTGTGCCTGCGGACGTTTACCGCCCGGCTGCCATCGACCAGCTCAAGAAACTGGCCGAACAGCTCAACGTTCCGGTGTATCCGTCAACCGTCGATATGGATCCCGTCGACATATGCCGGGATGCCCGGACAGCGGCTCAGCAGAAAGGGTGCGATGTGCTGCTGCTGGATACGGCAGGGCGGCTCCATGTGGATGAAACTTTGATGGAGGAGCTGCGCCGAATCCGGGATGCCGTGAAGCCTTCGGAGGTTCTTCTGGTTGCCGATGCCATGACCGGACAGGATGCCGTCAATATCGCCGGCTCCTTCGATCGGGCGCTCGATATCGGCGGGGTGGTGTTGACCAAGATGGACGGCGATGCCCGGGGCGGGGCGGCCATCTCCATCAAATCGATCACCGGAAAGCCGATCAAGTTCGTCGGGGTGGGCGAAAAGTCAAGCGACCTGGAACCTTTTCATCCGGAACGGATGTCTTCAAGAATCCTGGGGATGGGAGACATCCTGACGATGATCGAAAAGGCGCAGGAGGCGGTCGATGAAAAAACAGCCAGAGAGCTTGAGAGGAAACTCCGAAAAAACCTGTTTACACTGGAAGATTTTCGTGATCAAATGGTACAGATTCGGAAAATGGGACCTCTGAACGATCTGCTCGGAATGATTCCCGGAATCGGTAAGGCGAAACAACTCAAGAATCTCGAGGTGGACGAAAAAGAATTCGCTCGAATCGAGGCGATGATCAATTCCATGACGCCTCAGGAACGCCAGAATCATCTTGTGATCAACGGAAGCCGCCGAAAACGCATTGCAAACGGAAGCGGCACCAGTGTTCAGGATGTGAATAAACTTTTGAAAAACTATACGCAACTTCTCAAGGTGATGAAGAAAATGAACAAGGGCGGCATGCGGGGATTCAGCCGCGGCATGCTCCCCTTCTGAAGGAGAATCGAAGATGGCAGTGAAGATCAGGTTGGCAAGGCACGGAGCGAAAAAGAGGCCCTTTTACAGGATCGTGGTGGCAAACAGCGAAAGTCCGCGAGACGGGAGATTCATTGAAATTATAGGCACCTATAACCCGTTATCGGAGCCGGCCGATGTATCGGTCAAGGATGAGCGGATCAAATACTGGATGGAACAGGGTGCGATTCCAACCCATACGGTAAAGAATATTTTGAAGAACAGAAAGGCTTCGATAATGCCTGCATAGTGTCCTATCCCCTAATTCTCAACTGCTTGGAAAGGAGATGGCGCGATGAAAGAGCTGATTAAGTACATTGCCCAGGCGCTCGTTGACAATCCGGATCAGGTCTCTGTTGCTGAAGTGGAGGGGAACCAGACATCGGTTTTGGAGTTGAAAGTAGCCAAAGAGGATCTAGGGAAAGTAATCGGAAAGCAGGGTCGAACCGCCCGAGCCATGAGAACGATCTTGAGCGCCGCATCGGCGAAGGTAAAAAAGCGAACCGTCCTGGAAATAATTGAATAGCCTTGTGGAGACAGATGGTTATCTCTCGATTGGAAAGATTGTCGGGCCCCACGGCATCAATGGGGCGTTAAGAGTTCATCCGTACGCAGAGTCTCTATCCATCTTTCAACCGGGTACCCGCATTCTCCTTAAAAACAATCAAGGCATGAAAAAAAAGTATCTCATCCGGTGGGCGAAGTCACACGGAAAAGGGATGCTTTTGTCGCTCCAGGGAATCGAAGATCGAAACGAGGCATCCTCATTGGCTGGATGCGACCTTTTGATGCCAAAGAATCGTCTGCCGGATTTGGAAGAAGGGACCTACTACTGGTTCGAAATCATCGGGCTTTCCGTCTACGATGCCGAAGAAGAGTACATGGGACGTGTGGAGGCGGTCATTCCCACCGGCAGCAACGACGTTTATGTGGTGCGAAACCAAGAGAATGAAATCCTTGTTCCGGCATTGGAGCATGTGGTTTTAAAGATCGATAAGGCAAACGGCCGTATGACGGTGAAGCTTCCGGAGGGTCTGTAAGGTTTTTTGTTCATGAAGGTGATCGTTCTTTCCATTTTCCCTGAAATGTTTAAGCCCTTCTGGGAAAATGGGATCGTCCGCCGGGCCATCGAAAGCGGTAAGATATCCGCAGAAGCCGTAAACATCAGGGCTTTTGCAGCCGGCCGGCACCAGACAACCGATGATACGCCCTATGGCGGGGGATCCGGGATGGTGATGAAGGTGGAGCCGCTGGCTGCAGCCATCCGGTCCGCCAGGGGCAAGGTTCCGGGGGCGGCGACCATCCTTCTGACCCCTCAGGGTCGGGCTCTCAACCAGGACCTTGCCCGAACGCTCTCCTCCCTGCAGGGGCTTATCCTGGTCTGCGGCCGGTATGAGGGTGTGGACGAGCGGGTCTGCACCGATTTTATCGATTTCGAAGTATCCATCGGGGATTACGTGCTCACCGGCGGAGAATCGGCTGCCATGGTTCTCATCGAGGCGGTGATCCGGATGATTCCGGGCATCCTGGGCGGTGAGCAGGCTGCGGAAAAGGATTCGTTTGCCGATGGCCTGCTGGAGCATGCCCAGTACACCAAACCGCGAAGTTTCGAGGAGGAGGAGGTTCCGGATGTGCTTTTGTCCGGAAACCACGGTCAAATCGATGCCTGGAGAAAAGAGTCTGCGCTGATTCGCACCCTTTTGAAACGGAAGGATCTTTTAAAGAACCGGCCGCTTACCCGGGAAGAGATCGAAATTTTGAAAAAGTGGCGTTTCGATATTGAAGAGATCATCGATGCCCAATCTGTATGTGGCGCTGCTCCATTACCCGGTGGTCAATAAAGCCGGTGAAAAGATCGCATCGGCAGTGACCAATCTGGACCTGCACGATATCTCCCGTGCGGCCAAAACATACGGAGTTAACCAGTTCTATGTCGTTACGCCCTTGACCGATCAATTGAATCTGGTGAAGCGGATCGCTGCGCACTGGCTGGAAGGTGCGGGGGCAGCGTACAATCCGAACCGGCGGGATTCCATGTCGCTGATCCGTGCAGTCGATTCTTTCGGCACCGCCGTCGAATCGATCGCCGCCCTCGAAGGGCAGATACCGAAGACGATTGTCACCAGCGCAAAGGAGAACAGGCGGTGCATCGGATTCGAAGCCGCAAGGGAACTGCTGAAAAACCAAGCGCCCTATATGCTGGTTTTCGGTACGGCTTGGGGGCTTGCGGAAGAGATTCTTATGTCTGCCGATTATGTTCTGGAACCGATCGAAGGGAATACGGGGTACAATCACCTCTCCGTTCGATCGGCGGCCGCCGTTATCCTGGATCGGCTGGTGGGAAAGAAAGAATAGATTTTCCTGTGAAAAAGAGGTAAAGATAAAAATTTCCAATTGCGATATTCGAATCGGCGTTTAGATCGAGTGAAGCTCAAATTATGGGGGACAACATGGAAAAGTTGCAACAGCTTGAAAAAGAGATGATGCGCCTGGATGTGCCTGAATTTTCGCCGGGAGACACCGTAAATGTCCACGTCAAGATCAAGGAAGGTGAAAAAGAACGCGTCCAGGTGTTTCAGGGGGTTGTCATCGGGAGGAAAAACGGAACCGTAAACGCTACTTTCACCGTCAGAAAGGTTTCTTACGGAATCGGGGTCGAACGCATCTTTCCGCTGCACTCACCCATCATCGACAAGGTCGAGGTGGTCAGCCGGGGGCGGGTACGGAGAGCCAAGATCTATTACTTGAGGAAGCTGAGAGGCAAGGCAGCGAGGATTCGCGAGCGCCGAACGGTTTGATGATGGCATCATATCGGAGGAAGCTTAAAGGTTTCCCGAAAAAGTACGGATGTTGTTGTTTCCGGATTCAAAGAGGCCGGTCGGGTTTTCCTGGCCGGCCTCGCTTCATTTGAGGCAGTCGTTTCCCCTACCTGATGTTTTTTCCGAGTTTCCATGCAGCCTTCATCGAGACAATACGGAGAAAAAGGAGAATCGGAAGCGGTTCGATTTCTGACAAAGAACGGCTACCGGATCCTTCAGCAAAACTACCGTACGAAACTTGGAGAAATCGATATCATCGCAAAAGACGGCGGCGTCATCGTCTTTGTGGAGGTAAAGGCCAGAAGATCGAAACGGTATGGACATCCGAAATGGGCCATAACGCCTAAAAAGCAGAGAAATATGTCGATGGTCGCCCTGCACTACCTGAAATCGACGCATCAGATGCAATCGCGTGCGCGCTTCGACGTCCTGACCATCCAGTCCGATGAGAGGCCGCCGCAAATAGAAATCGTCAGAAACGCATTCGACTTGGCCTTCGGGAAATGATGCAAGAAACCGGCAGACTCTTTGTAGTGGCAATGCCCATCGGCAATATGGAAGATATCACGTTGAGAGCCTTGCGCACACTTGCTTCCGCCGATGTCGTGGCTGCGGAAGACACCCGGGTGATCCGGAGACATTTGGCGCATCACGACATCAAAGGATCATTGATTTCCTACCATGATTTTAACGAAGCCGAACGAACTCCTCAACTGATCCGGCGGTTGATCGATGGGGAAGCGATCGCACTGGTGTCGAATGCAGGAACACCTTCGGTTTCGGACCCCGGCTATCGCCTGATCAAAGCCGCTGTCGACCGGAAGATACCGGTGATACCGGTTCCCGGTGTTTCCGCTGTCACCGCCGCCTTGAGCGTTTCCGCTCTGCCGACCGATGCTTTCGTTTTCGTCGGCTTTTTGCCTAAAAAAAAGACCCAGCGGATGAAAGAGCTCGAAGCGTTGGCAACGGACCGGCGTACGATCGTATTCTATGAATCCCCCAAACGAATCGTCTCGCTTCTCGAAGAGCTTGCCTGCATATTCGGAAGCAGGCACGGGGTGCTCGCCAGAGAGATGACCAAGCCGCACGAAGAGTTTCTTCGAGGAAGCCTGTCGGATATGCAAGCGCTGCTGGAGGGGCGGTCCACCATAAAAGGTGAGTTTACCCTGCTGGTATCGGGTGCAGCGGATCCGCCTGCGGTTTCTATGGAGGCGGTAAAAGAAGATCTGGAACGGCTCCTGGCTTCGGAGGCGAATTCTTTTTCCGATGCGGTAAAAACAACATCGAAAAAGTACGGCCTCCCCAGGAAGCAGATTTATCGGCAAGCATTAAAATTAAAATCGAGCGAACCCGAACGGCCACAAAGACACAAAGCCACAAAGAAGAGGCCCAAAGTCTAATACTTGTTGGAACCTGGATGCCTTGGTGTCTTCGTGCCTTGGTGGCGGAATGATGATACAAGCGAGGAATTAAAATGAGCAGTGTCGATCGTCTGGATGCCATCTTCTCCCCTGTATCCGTTGCCGTGGTGGGTGCCTCTACCACCCCCGGCAAGGTCGGACACGATATCTTTGTCAACATTTTGAAGGGGGGGTATACCGGTACCCTCTACCCGGTCAACCCCAATGCAAAATCGGTTGCCAGCGTCAGGGCCTATCCGTCCGTCGCCGCCATACCGGATCCGATCGATCTCGCCATGATCATTCTCCCCCCCAAGCCGGCGCTTGAGGCCGTGGAAGACGCAGTGAAAAAGGGGGTCAAGGGGATTGTCATCGTATCGGCCGGCTTTCGAGAAGTCGGCAAAGAGGGGCGTGCCATCGAAGACCGGATCGTTTCGGTTTGCCGGGAAGCCGGCATCCGGGTGGTCGGTCCCAACTGCCTGGGGGTGATCAATCCGCTTCCGGCCGTTCGACTGAATGCCAGTTTTTCAAGCCGGATGCCCGCCTCGGGAAACATCTCC